>JBBSWK010000042.1:0-3508 GCA_038046325.1 Nanobdellota archaeon
TGCGGAAACTACCTCATTTCTGAGCTGAAAACAAATCGTTGTTTGTTTTCATGCTTCGCTGACTTTGTTCTAAAAAATATGCCTTTTCATCACCCCTTAAATCAAATAAGCAGAAATCCCCGCTATCCATAGCGTGGGATGAATGCTGCGATTGATTTCGCTACTTTTCAGGATTTTCTTTAAATTCTGAAAAGAATTATAAATAAAAATCAAAAATAAGAATCCATGCACATCTTGGCCAAAAACGAGCTCCAGCAGCAGTTCTCGGAAATATCAGAACGCATCAGAAAAGGAGCAGTATTCATCTATCCTACTGACACTATCTACGGCATCGGATGTAATGCGCTGGATGAAAAAGCAGTAGCGAAAATCAGAAAACTCAAAGAGCGGCCGACTAATCCCTTTTCCATCATCGCTCCTTCCAAAGAATGGATTATGAAGAACGGTGTGGTAACAAAAGAAGGGAAAGAATGGATTGCCAAACTGCCTGGACCGTATACGCTCATTTTCAAGCTAAAAAATGAGACTGCTGTTGCCAAAAGTGTCAATCAAGGAGAAGAAACCATTGGTGTACGGATTCCTGATCATTGGTTTAGCGGAGTAGTGCAAGAATTAGGGTTTCCGATTGTAACAACGTCAGCTAATCGTTCTGGACGCCCATTCATGACTTCCTTGGAAGATTTAGATGAAAGCATCAAAGAAGGTGTTGATTTCATTTTATACGAAGGCGAAAAGAAAGGGCGGCCTTCAAAGATAATCAATTTAGTAGAAGGAAAGATTAAAGAGAGATGAACTACTTTTTTCCTTTGCCCCAATCTAAGAAATTATCTTTCTTCCTGTTGATGAAGTAGAGCATGGCAAAGAAAGTTACCACTAAAATCGCAAATCCTATCTTGCTTTTGGTGTCAAAATATCGCACTGTACCGCCAAAGGTTGCGGCAATACTGCCCATGAATAATCCCATGGTCACACTGTCCTGTAATTTTGGCAGGAACAATGCTAACAATAAAATTCCTAGATTGAACAAAGAGGTAAAGACATACTTTCTTCCCTCGTACGATAATTTCTTCTGCTCAAACTCCTCTTGTGCCTTCTGAAAATCTTCATTGCATTTGCGCTGATTTCCATCAATCACCGCTCGCGCAGCAACAGATAATTTATCTGGCTCAGCGGGGTATGGATATTTACCATAACAATCCGTATACCCATGGTAGTATGCATTTGTTCCCGTGTACTGCGGAAAGAACACATTTGCACCTAAAAATACCATCGGAACGTATAGTAAAACTATCATTAGAACGTAGAGAAGTTTGGTCCAGTTCATGTTAAATATAGTAAGATAAGGAGATATTTAAGTGTTTAGTTTTATACTACTATATCCCCAGAATTTATAATCTCTTTTTACATAAAAAGTAAAAATGGCTCTGGAGCTACACTTAGTAGGAACATTCCATTGCGACTTACAAGGACAAAACAGGCTGCAAAAACTTCTATCAATCTTATCCCCGGATATTGTTTCAGTAGAATATGATCCAGAAAGTGTAAGCCAACTTAACCAGCTAGAGAAATACAAACAATCTGCTGAAGGCATGGAAATCGTAATTGCTGATTTTTGTAAGAATGGAAATTACCATCCAGAAACCGTCCGACGGTCTATACCTAACCTGTACTTTGAGTATTTTGCATCTAAAGAATATTGCAAAAAGAACCATAAGCCGCTTATATTTTCGGATACAGGAGATAGGATCTTAGGGCAACAAAATGTAGAATACATCTTCTCAACCCCGCCGCAGAAGATCCAGCAACAGACCGAAATAGGATACCAAAACCAAGTGCTGGAAATGCTGCCGGAAAATATACCCGACCTCCTGAAACGAGATGCCTACACTGAGGTCATATTACGAGCACTTTCAGGAAAAGTTGTTCATGTCGCGGGAGCCTGGCATCTGCTTGGGAATTATCACAATCTCTATGAACGATTGAAGAATCTTAATCCCATCAGGATGATGTTAAATCAAGCTGATTTTCTGTAGAAACGGCATCGATTGGCCAAGACGTGAATTCAAATCTCCATCTTCTTTTCATCTACATAAAACGTCGGATTCTTGAAAACTTGATCGCCATGGTAAATGGTTTTAATCTCTCCACCGAACCAGTAATTGCTGCCGATAGCGATATGCGCTGTTCCTAAAACTTTCTCGTCCATGATCATGGAACCTATCAGCACCGCACCAGGGTTGATACCAATCCCTAACTCGCCCACCAATCTGACCCGCTCCGGGTACTTGGCACGGTCTTCAAATTTCTGAAAGGTCTGTTCCAACAGATGCGCCTGAGTACCTTCCATCTTCACCACTTTGCCCTTCTCAACATAAATCGTCACCGGACTTTCCAGAAGTACAGCTCCATCTTCCGTTTTCATGCTTCCATCGATAACTACTTTGCCATTCACTCCTTCCAGCCCTTTTGGCGGAATATACACTTCACCAGCCGGCATGTTGCCTCCCTTGCCAGACTCATGATATTCTCCAATATTAGCTATCGCTTCCATCCCTGAAACATTAAAGGTGATATCTGTTCCCGCTTCCGTCTTCACTCTGATTTCGTTCGCCTTGTCCCATAATTTTTTTATTGCCAATCCACGTTTTTTCATTCGGGAATAATTTACATTCATCGCTTCCAGAAACAAATCAAAATGATGCGGCTTGACATCTGCCAGGCCGGTTGCAGACAAAAAGCGATGGCCGCGCTCCGCACAGAAATTACGAAAACTTTTCTCCTCGCCAAATCTTCCCAGCTTATTGGAGACGCAAACAACCACAATATTGTTATGTTCTAATCTCGTAACTGCTTCAATGACATGATCATCTGCAAACATGAATCCTTTCTTTGGTTCTTGAAACAGAATATTCACATTCAAGCCTTTTTTCTTTGCGGCATGATAATAGCCATATCCCAGCATGCCGGACATGGCATGTTCACCCACTCCATAATCGCTGATGATAAGAATATCTTCCTTCTTTACCTTCAAAGAATTTTTCATAATCTTATAGAAACGCGAGCTATGTTTTTCTACTGCATCCATCACTGGCTTATCAAGACCAAACATCAAAGAAACCAAAATTCTAGGGTATTAAAAGATTGTGTTGGTGGAAACAATAAACAAACAGAATTACTTCTTCCTAATCTTACAAACAAAGAAACTCTAGTCACTTCGTTCTATTCCGTAGGAACATGAAAAATGAAAACTATCATTTTTCAGTTCCGAAAACTGATATTTCTTCAGTTTTCGTGAATGCTCCGAATGTTAATGAGGTTGGTGAGTTTCTTCATTGCATCTTACTTCTTCTTAATTTTAGCAATGAAGAAACTCGAGTCACTTCGCTACGCTTCGTTCGTGAGTTTCTTTGTTGGCTTCGATTTGACAATCTTCGCCACAAAGAAACCTTCCGTATCATTGTCCTGCGGCCAGATTCTGATCACATGCTTCACGGAAGGATGATACTTC
>JBBSWK010000043.1:0-9028 GCA_038046325.1 Nanobdellota archaeon
AGGTAAGTCTGATGATCCAGACCTTCCTTTTTTGAAAAGCCTAAAATTATACAAAGGTTTCTTGGAACAGTTAAAACAGAAGTTGTAACTATGGCAGATAAGCAGAAAATGGAAGAGAACTATAGGCAGCTCCAACTGTTGCAGCAGCAAGTAGAGCAGATCACCGAGTATGTAGAAAAGCTGCAGATGCAACACCAAGAGCTGGATACTTCCATAGAAGCATTGGCAGAACTGCAAAAAACAACCGTCGCTACGGAAATCCTTGCCCCAGTTGCTAATGGCATCTTCTTGAAAGCAGAATTAAAAGATAATCAAAAGCTTATTGTCAATATCGGAGCAGATGTTACGGTAGAAAAAACTATTCCTGAAGTGCTCAGGTTATTAAAAGAGCAAAAAGAAAAGATCACTGAAAATCTTATCGAAGCGGAAAGTGTTCTAAAAGAATTACATGAGCATGGCCGTAGAATGTATCTAGAAACAAGCGAGGAAGCAGAATAATGTTTGATAAATTAAAAGAAAAGCTGAAGCAGGCAGTATCTGTTTTTTCAAGAAAGACGGAAGAGGAAGCAGTAGTAGAAGAAAAACCTGTTGAAGCTAAGAGAGTAGAAGAGAAGAGGAAAGAGGTTAAAGAGAAGCCTGGCAAAAAAGAATTCAAGAAGGAAAAAGAGAAATCGAAAAAAGAAGAAAAAGCTAAACCTTCCAAAAAAGGAAAGTCAAGTCACTTCGTTCGTGACTTTCCTAGCGGAAAGAAAAAAGAAATTACAAAAGAAGAGGTTGAAGTTCTTGAACCAGAAGAAAAGAAAATTTTTGGTGAGGAAAAAGAGATTATTGAAGAAAAAAAAGAAGAACTATCTACAGAAAAACCGTCACTTTTCAAGCGATTATTCGGTAAAAAAGAAGAAGAGAAAGTAGAAGGAGCCGAAGAGACTAAAGCAGAAACAGAAGTTAAGGAAGAAGTTGCTAAAGAAACGAAAGAAGAAATTGAAGAACCAGAAAAAGAATCGTTTTTCGGCAAGATTAAAACTTCTTTAACCACTAAAAAGATTTCTGCGGAAAAGTTTGAAGAATTGTTCTGGGAGCTGGAACTTGCTTTATTAGAAAATAATGTTTCAGTTGAAGTGATCGAAAAGATCAAGGAAGATTTGAAGAAGGAACTAGTTGATAAGCCGCTGCCGAGAGATGTTCCAACAAAAATTGAGGAAACCTTGAAACAAACTTTGACCGAGATTTTATCCTTTGACAAGGTAGATTTACTGGAATTGGCAAAGAAGAAAGAAAAGCCTTTAGTGATCGCCTTTTTTGGCATCAATGGAACTGGAAAGACTACTTCTATTGCTAAGTTAGCGCATTACTTTCAGAAACATAAATTATCCGTGGTATTGGCTGCCTGCGATACCTTTAGAGCAGCGGCTATCCAGCAGCTGGAAGAGCATGCTGACAAGCTGGGAGTAAAGATCATCAAGCATGATTACGGCGCCGACGCAGCTGCTGTAGCTTTTGATGCAGTTAAATATGCGGAGAAGAATAAAATTGACGTAGTATTATTAGATACCGCAGGACGTTTGCATTCCAACACTAACTTAATGAAGGAATTAGAGAAGATCATACGCGTAGCAAAACCAGACCTGAAGATTTTTGTGGGAGAAAGCATCACTGGGAATGACTGCATTGAGCAGGCCAAGCAGTTTAATGACTTAGTGCAAATGGACGGAGCGATTCTCACGAAAGCAGATGTGGATGAAAAAGGCGGTGCACCGTTATCAATTTCATATACTATCAAGAAACCAATTTTATTCTTAGGAATGGGACAGAAGTATGAAGATTTAGAAGAATTTGATGCTGAAGTTATTTTGAAAAGATTGGGGTTTTAAATTTCTTTCTGAATCATAATATTTTTAAAATAAAGAGCTAAAAACATCCTATGACTACCTTTCATATCCAAACTGCAGGATGTTCGACAAATCTGGCTGATTCAGAACAGATGGCCGGTTTGTTGAAACAGGCTAAATTTGAGTTAGTGGAAACGATCGAAGACGCAGATGTAGTGGTGTTTAACATCTGTACGGTTAAAAGCCCTTCGGAAAATGCCTTTTACTCCCAGTTAGAACAGTTCAAAACCGAGCATCCTTATAAAATCCCTATTATTGCCGGCTGCATTCCCCAGTCAGATCGTAGTAAATTGCGCGGATATGCCCTGATCGTAACAAAACAAATTCATAATATTGTGCAAGTAGTGGAAGAAGCGTTACATGACAATGTATTACAATTGCTGAACAATGATGAGATGCCTCCACTAAACTTACCAAGGGTGCGCAAAAATCCTATTGTAGAAATATTACCAATCAATCGCGGCTGCCTGGGAGCCGGTACGTTCTGCAAGACCAAAAAAGCGCGCGGAAATTTAGTTTCCTATCCGATTCCCGAAATTATTGAAGTAGCTACAAAAGCGGTTAAAGAAGGAGTGAAAGAAATCTGGCTTACTTCGCAGGATACGTTTTGCTATGGATTTGATATAGGAACTGATTTACCTACTCTGCTCGAAGAGCTGGTGAAGATTCCTGGAGACTTTAAGATAAGGATTGGAATGGGCAATCCCGATCATATGCCCAAGATCGAAACGCGATTAGTGGAAGTGTACAAGAACCCTAAGATCTTCAAATTTTTACATCTTCCCTTGCAAGCTGGCCATGATGAAACCTTAAAAGCGATGCACCAGCGCTATACAGTAGAAGAATATTTGCAGACCATCAATTTATTCCAAAGAGAAATTCCGGAAATAAATATCATGACTGACATCATTGTAGGATACCCAACTGAGACAGAAGATCACTATTGGGGGACATTGGAAGTGGTTCGAAAAACAACTCCTGATTCGATCAACATTTCCCGCTTCTGGCTTCGACCAGACACGCCGGCTGCAGATTTACCGGAATTGCCCGAAGAGGTGGTGAAGCATCGATCACGGGTATTAACTGATATATTTCATAATGTTTCTAAATTACGGAATGAGCGCTGGGTGGATTGGCAGGGGGAAATCATTATTGATGAGAAAGGGAAGGAAGAGAAACAGTGGATCGGCCGCAATCATGCGTATAAGCAAGTGATTGTGGAGGGAGATTATAAGTTAGGGCAAGTTTTGAAAGTGCAGATTGTGAAAGCGGAAACGTTTGATTTGAGAGGAAGGGTGCTTTAGGTTAAATAAAAAAATAAGAATAATAAGCTTCTACCAAAACAGCTGTCCTGTAGCCCCCATGTAAGCTCCTATTGCTGCATTTGCTACTGCAAAAACCAACCCTATTATTGAACAGATAAGCGCAGCCATTGCAAATTTTCTGTTACCTTTTACGCCCCGTATTCCCATAATCAAACCAATAATTGCAATAGGTAATCCAAATAACGGAACCAACCACAGAACTAAACTAAGGATTCCTAAAACCAATGCTGCAACGGATTTTTTTTCTTTAGCCATCTATTTTCTAAATAGGGCTGAGGTTTATAATTTTTTCTAATTATATTTCTTCCGGGAAAATATTTACATTCCCGGCTCTGTTTGTTTCAGAAATTCCTCTTCCACTTTCTTCATAATCTCTGCTTCTTTCAGGGGTGGAATTTTCTTTCCTTGATACGATTGGAGCAAATCTCGTACCTTAGCATAGACATATGCCGTATCGCTTACCAAATCACGGAGCAGATCTTCTTCGATCTTAAATTTGTACACATACTTGTGGATGAAACTCTCCATAAAATAAGAAAAAGGGGTAAGGCCCCAGCGCCCTTCATGATTGGTGATAGACCAGGCATCAAAGGCGATAACCACGTCCCCTTGCTGATATTTTTGTTTTACCCCGGAAACTTCTTTAGTAATGTCGGTAACATTATCCAAGGCCATACGAACTTTGACCATGAATTGCATGTAGGAAGAGACTTGCTTAACCGGGCGCAGTTCTAATTGCAACAGTCTACCTTCTGGAGTTACCAATTCCTCATTTTTTTTTTCAGCATACTCGTATCCTTTCTCTTTCAGAGCATGGCGGAGTACTGAGAGTAATTCATCCGTACGAAAAATACCCTGATAACTTATTTTCTTATTGTTGATAAGCAGATTTTTTTCTACCATGATTATCTCCCGTACGCATGAGTGAAGGAATTGAGATAGGTTTTTATTTTGCTGTGAAGATCCTCCACGTCGCTCTTAAGCCAGCGTTCTGCTTTTCCATAATGCTCTTTGAAGAAATATTTTTCAAAGAGGATGCTCAGGAACCAGTATAACGGTTTCTGGCTCCATCTGCTCTTGCGATCACTGATAACATAACCGTCAAAGACCATGCGCAGGGTGCCTTGATTGGTTTTGATGACCGAATTCTCAATCCGGACATCGGCATCTTTAAGATCGATGATATTTATTTTAATGGAAACTATAAGCTTGTAATAATCACTCATGTTTTTCCATGGCTCCAGGATGATACGCATTTGCTTCCCAGAAGGTGTCACCATCACTTGGTTCATTTTCTCATACCAATCATAGCCTTTTTCATAGAAAAAGGATGAGATCAGGTTGTGCAGTTCGTCAACGTTGAAGAGCCCTTCGTACATAAGCTTCAAACGGTCAATGACTAAATAGCGTTCAACCATGAAGCTTGGATAAATTTTTAGACTTATAAATTATTCTGTAAAAAGAGTTTAAAAAAATTATTTATATGGTTCTAACATCCTATCAAGGTCTTCTTTTGTTGTATCTGGAATCCTGTTTTCAGGGACGGCTAATTTTTGTGCTGCTTCCAGAAGTTGATTGAAATAGACAGTTTTTCCAGTTCGCTCTAAGTCTGCTCTTTCATAAGATGGCCCAACACCAGTAGCAACACTGTCAACAGTATTGTTGCAATCGTAATCAAAAACAAGACCAGGAGATAAGTAAAGAGTACAATGGAGGCGGCTATTTTCTAAAACCTTAACTTCATATTCAACTGCTTTTCCATTTAGATTACCCCTATATATCCCCGTCGATGGAGTTGTTGTTTGTACTTGGGCTGATTTGGCACGGTCTCTAGTATCCTTCACCGCTATATAGAATGCTCCTGCAAAGATACTTGCCACACCTAAAACCGTTGCAGCTTTTATCCATTTCGATTTCGTATCTTCCGGTGCCATAAAATAAAGGTGATCTCTACTATTTATATTTATTATGAAACCTAATATCTTTTACACTATCTAAATCCTTAAAAGTTCATTTCTTCGCATTTCAACCACGTCAAAATGGATTTGTGTGGGAAGACCAGGAGCGTTGGGAAGCAGAAAACAAGAAATATGCCACTACTGACCGATGGAAAGCTTTAAGGGATTTCTTAAAGTCCAGATAAAAAAAAGATATATCCCTTCTACCACCAAAAACTTTAAGAATCTCAATAAAATTGTTAGATTCCTAGGGGTGCGTAAAAAAGAATGGTGACATCGTTTTTAAAAAGCCTGTTCAAGAAATTATCAGGAAACCCTTTCAGTAAAAAGAGCCATATTAAATTAGGCTTGTACGGGCCCCCTAACGGCGGAAAGTCAACTTTAGCTAACAAGATCTGCCAAGACTGGCTGGGAGAAGAGATGTCGACAGTCTCGCACATCGCCCACGAAACCAGAGAGATTAAGATTAAAGAACAAGTGAATATCAAAAACAAGAAAGGGAAAGAGCTAACCTTTTCCCTCGTTGATACTCCGGGAATTTCTACTAAAATTGACTATGAAGAGTTTATCAGAAAAGGCTTAAAGAAAGTGGAAGCAAAGAAACGGGCTAAAGAGGCAACCAAAGGAGTCATCGATTCCATCAAGTGGCTGGATGACATGGATTCAGTGGTAGTCGTTTTAGACGCAACCAAGGATCCGTATTCCCAAGTCAATATCACCATTATCGGAAACTTACAGGCAAGGAATATTCCTGTGCTCATTGCTGCTAACAAAGTAGACTTAAAGAAAGCAGGGATAGATTCGGTAAAAGCAGCCTTCCCGCAGTATAAAGTTATTGGAATTTCCGCAAAATACGGCAAAAACATTGAAGAGTTTTATGAACAGCTCTTTACCTTAACCAAGTAAAGTTATGGTTACAAACAGTAAATGTTAAAAAGGCCAAAAGTTTCCTTATCATAGGAAATAGATATTCCAATTTAGATAAAGAGGTTACAAAGAGAAATGGTTACGTTTAAATTTGTTCCATATCATGAGATTGAAGGCCTTTCTTCTGCTAAAAGAGTGAATAAACTGCTTAAAATAGTAAAAGAAGATAAGATTGTAATTATGGAGGGAAGGCTTAGAAAACAGGAAGAAGCTGATCTCATTGAGATTACCATGGAAGAAATTTCTCCTAAATTCAAAGGGATAGAATTGAGCGTCATTTATCCAGATAAAGACAAGCAGGATGCCTTGCAAAAACTCCGAGGGATGATGGCGAGCACCTTGCTGGGGGATAGGCAGGGTTTGACTATTGTCGGACCTGCTTCGGTGGTAAAAAAGATTGAAAACAATCCTGATAAAATTGAATTGTTTACTCGTGAGAGCAAGGCTAAGCAGAGAGCTAGACGCTCATAGAAAGTATATAGTGTTCAATAGAAACCTATAAAAATAGGAAAATCAAGAATAACGATATGCCACACCAATGCGTTCGTTGTAATACTTTCTACCCTGATGGAGCCGCTGAGATTTTAAAAGGATGCAGCTGCGGAGCCAGGTTGTTTTTCTACATCAAAAAGAAAGATATTGAGCAGGGAAAAGAATTGCTGACTAATTTAACGGAAGAAGATAAGCTCAATATCGAAAAAGATGTGGCAGAAGTGCTGGAGATACGCAATGAAACGGATGATGCTCCTGTCGTTTTAGATTTAGAATCCATCAGAGTGGTTAAGCCAGGAAAGTTTGAGATCGATTTAGTGCATCTGTTCAAGAAAGATCCTTTGATCATCAAGTTAGAAGAAGGGAAGTATATGATTGATCTTCCGCAGGCGTTTAAACAAGCAAAAGAAGATAACGAAGAGAAGAAATAATATTATGGGTCTCCAAAATAAGTTTTATGCATCGATCTTATCAAGCGCAGCTGTTCTCAGCGGTTGCGCTGGCGGAATGCCTGAACTACGAAATCCAGAAAGAAGATACTTATTTGAAGGAGTATACGTTGGACAAATTGACGGAAGGTCGGCGCGATATACGGTGGAGAAAGAAAGGTGCATACTCATCACTGGACAGAAGGTTTCTTTCCCTTCCGGATGGGAGATGCGCACCGTGATGATCCGAGACACCGGTTGCGATAATAGTGCTGATTCTGCTACAGATCAATATGGTGTAATATGCAGCCGTGAATACTTTATGCAAAACGGCAGCGCAGAAAATTTAGATTCTTTACTAGAACAAGGACAGGAATTGGTAACGAAAGAGAACAGGATTAAGGAATAATTTTTACAATTTGCTCTTCTGCGCTTTATCTGAAATAATTGCGCTATGTCCGGAAGGGTCTTCAATAATAATTTTTAAGGGCTCTCTGCCAACTAATGCCTTATTCAATTTCTTGATCAGATTTTTTGCTTTGGTTTTTGCAGCTGGATCGTCTTCTTCTGCCTCTGCGGCAGATTGAATCATGGCTTTGACTTTTTCTAGCAAACCTTCTACGTTGGTGATGTAGCCTTCGGAAGCAGGGCCTGATTCGATAGTGATGACGCGGGGAATTTTCACGGTCGCTTCCGCAGATTTGATGATTTTGATATTGAGATCGGCATCGGAAGTGACTTCTAAGGTATAACGGCAGGGTTCTTTTTGTTCGGCTGGCTCAACATCAGCTTTTCTATAACCGCAACCAGTGCATTCCATGGACAAGATAAAGACCCGGCCAAAGAACGGTATCTCTGCCTCATCCTCGTGTAAGGTTAGTTTATTCTCTCCGCAAAAGGCACATTGCTGGCCGGTTAGTTCTGACATGAATTTGTAGAAAGGGAGTTGATTTAAAAAGATTATCGTTGGAGTTGGTTTGAGAGCAATATAAGACTAAAACAGAACCAAAACCTTAATAAATAATGTATAAAACATTTCTTTCATGCACCGGTAGTATAACGGCTAGTATCCCGGCCTTCCAAACCTTAGGGTTGATGAAAGCCGGTTGTCCGGGTGATCTTGAAGCTTTAGGTTTCAGATCCGGAAATTCGAATCCCGGCCGGTGCATATTATTCTTAGTCCGATGCACTAAATCGAAAATATCTCAAAATTCCATCCTGAACTCATTCCCATGATTCTTGAAACCTAACTGTTCATACAAGTGATGAGCACGTTCATTAGAAAATCTGCTAGTGCAGATTAGCTTGTAACATCCCCTTTTCCTTGCTTCTTCAATTATAGAAGTAGTTATCTTCTCTCCATATCCTTTTCCCCTAAATGCTTCTTCCACAAAGACATCTTCCATCAACCCAAAAGGTTCTTGATGCAAATCGTTGTGCAAAAGATAGAGAAATCCTCGGCCAACATTTTGGCCATTTTCTTCCAAGACTATTTTTACGCCAGAAGCAGAAATTTCTTTGGTTCGAAGCTGCATGGTACACCAAACAACAGAATCATTTAAGAAACTTATGGCTCATAATCATCATCCAAAATGTCTTCTAATTTTTCTGATCCTGCTTTAAATTTCCCGGTTGAAAGATCAAGACGAAGCTCTCCGCAATGATGGTCTGGCAGCCACCGGATGGTAGTTCCCCGTTTATTAAAAGATTTTGCAATAACTTCTTCTACATATAATCTCTCAGCGAAATCAAACTTTCTTTGCTCAGCTTCATTATAGAAAGATAAAGAGTTGCCGGTAACAAAAAC
Source organism: Nanobdellota archaeon (assembly GCA_038046325.1). Taxonomy (GTDB): domain Archaea; phylum Nanobdellota; class Nanobdellia; order Woesearchaeales; family GW2011-AR9; genus JACPIL01. The sequence goes on from JBBSWK010000043.1 coordinate 8,827, forward strand.
GTGCAGCCTTGATAAATCCAGATAATCATTCTTTATCTGTTCTATGTGAGGTTCAAGAGAGGTATGAAGAAGAGCATGCATCAGGTAGCCGCTTTTTGTAACAGGATCGTACACAGCTACAGCTATGCAAGGTCCTAATCCGTCAGTCCATAAAATATCACGAGAATGTGCTTTAGTCATTTCTCGAATCTCAACGTATATT
>JBBSWK010000044.1:0-9115 GCA_038046325.1 Nanobdellota archaeon
TGACAACTACTGATTATTACTGGTTGCGCATCCCCTCAAAAAATATAGATGCAGAGTTGGTGAAAACTGTTATTTATCCTCCTGGTTCTAATATCGGCAATGCCAATTATGAATTAAGCATAAAAGCAGACGGTAAAGTTGTTTACAATGCTTCCAATGAAAAGCCTATTAAAGAATTATATAATCATCTGGATGGACGGCGTCTTGAGCATAATGAAACACAACGTAAATTAGAAGAACAGAAAAAATTAGCTCCATTAGAACAATTACTCTCTGCTCTTGCTTAAAAACCGGCAAAGAAATCTGGGAGGAAGAAATAAAATGACTGATAAAATTGATTCTTTGGAAGATAAAGTTCTTGAAAAGTTAGCAGCAGTACATATTTGGGAGTGGGAATACAATGGCACCAAATTTACTCTCCAGAAAGATGGATGGCATGTTGATATATACGGCCCTAAAGGAATTGGCGGAAAAGCATTTCGTAACAATTTGAACATGATAATGCTAGATGACCGAGAGAGCGATGGCACAGTTTCAGATGGCGACGGGTATACGTTTGAGGGCCAAAAAATTGGGGCTTTATACGAAAGTCTTTCTGAAAAGCACAGCCAATATTCACTAGAACAAGCGAAAGCTGCAAAAATGAAAGAAGATAAGCAAAATAACAAAGAGACTGAAAGAATCTTAAATGCTTTTCTAGGAAAGTAATTTTTTTCTTTTTTCCAAAGTCATCTTGGTCTTAATCAATAATTCAAAATAGCTTTCACCATTTCTTTTTCAATTTTGTTTCTTTTTTTCTCTAAGTGGTTAGTCGTAATATTTTTATAGGCCCGTACATAACAAATGTTTATGCGACGAATAGACTACCTAACATTTTTGAAAGTATTCAAAGAGAAAAGCACTTTAATCGAAGAAGATGCTTTGAGATTAGGCGCTGAAGTTAGTAGAGCATTGAGCAAGAAACTACTTAACAAGAAGTGAGTTCTTCTTATTTACCTTCCGTCATCCATTACCGACATATTTATAAATAACCTCCCTCCCAAAGAGGAAACTTAGTAAAATTAAGCTCATATTACACTGATTGGGCAGCCAATTAAATAATCTGGGCTAACCCGCCTGAAAAGGTAACCATCGCAGTTAATTCTGGAGATGGAAGCCATGAATAGGCAATTCAAACATGGGACAACCACACCAACCAAGACATGGAAGTATTCAATTTTGGCCTAGACGACGAGCTAAACACTCCGTAGCCAGGCTTAGATCGTGGGCTCCTGAAAGCAAGGCTAAGCCTTTAGGGTTTATCGGCTATAAGGCTGGCATGACTCATCTTCAAGTTGTTGATAACCATCCAAAGTCCCTCACTAAAGGGGAAGAAGTTTCTGTTGCTTCAACTATCATCGACTGCCCGCCTATGACGGTGGCCGGGATTTGCTTCTACGACAAACATCTCTATGGCTTGCGCAAAGCAGGTTGTGTCTGGGTAGATAATCTATCTAAAGACTTGGGAAGGAAAATACAATTGCCCAAGAAAAAACCAAACAAAACTTTCGATAATTTCACTCAATTTGAAGATCTTCGACTTTTAGTTCATTCCAATCCTTCTGCAGCCGCTATCGGAACAAAAAAACCAAAATTATTGGAGATTACTCTCGGCGGCAGCAAGGAAGACAAATTAACGTATGCTAAACAAGTTCTAGGAAAAAGCATCAGTGTTGAAGATGTTTTTGAGCCAGGAAATTCATTGGATGTTCATGGGATCACCAAAGCAAAAGGATTCCAAGGAACAGTAAAAAGATTCGGTGTCCCTATCCGGCAGCACAAAGCGGAGAAGACCAAACGCGGTATTGGTACCCTTGGCCCATGGCATCCAAATAGAGTAAGGTACAGCGTCCCCCAATCAGGTAAGATGGGATTCCACTTACGAACAGAGTATAACAAACAATTATTGAAAGTAGGAAAGGATGGTGCAGAAGTTACCCCTCGTGGTGGGATTACAAAGTATGGCTTAGTAAAAAATAATTATCTTTTAATCAGAGGTTCAGTCTCTGGCGTTAAAAAAAGGCCAGTGGTATTGACTAAATCGATCCGGCCTGATCATTCCATGACCAAAGAAGCACCACAAATAAAGTATGTATCGGTGAAAGCATGAAACTACCAATCGTCACTAGCGGAAATAAGAAAACGGGAGACATGACTATGCCTAGCCAGTTTACGGAAGAATTCCGCCCTGATTTGATCAAGCGCGCAGTGCATGCTTTATGGAGTAAAGCGCGGCAAGCATACGGTGCAGATCCAGAAGCAGGTTTACGGCATTCTTCAAAATTAAGTAAACGCCGACGAAAGTATCGTGGGTGTTACGGTTTCGGTATTAGCAGAATTAACCGAAAGATCCTTTCCCGACGAGGAACCAGGTTTAACTGGGTAGGAGCATTTTCTCCTCAGGCAGTAGGCGGACGGCGTTCACATCCTCCAAAAGCCTGGAAAGTTTTAGAACGGAAGATCAACAAGAAAGAAAATCAAAAAGCGATCCGCTCTGCCATGGCTGCAACTCTGCTGAAAGAAGTAGTAGCAGGACGAGGACATAAATTACCGGCTGAATATCCTTTTGTGGTTGGTACAGCAGTAGAATCACTTTCCAAGACCAAAGATGTAGAAAAGTTATTACTAGATTTAGGCTTTGCAGATGAATTAGAAAGATCCGCTCAGAAAAAGGTTCGCGCTGGTATGGGAACGATGAGAGGAAGAAAATACCGGCACAAGAAAGGAGTATTGATTGTAGCAAGCGGAGACTGCCAATTATTGAAGGCAGCAAAAAACGTTCCCGGCGTCGATGCAGTTGAAGTAAGAGCATTGAATGCAGAATTGCTTGCTCCAGGTGCAGATGCAGGTCGCGTTACTTTATGGACGGAAAAAGCAGTGCAGAAAGTAGCTGACGAAAAATTGTTTATGTGAAATGGCAAAAAAAACAACCCAAAAGGAAACTGAACCAGTGAAGGCTGAAGCAGTCAAAGATTCATTCGATCCTTATGCGGTGATCAAGGTTCCTTTATCGACAGAGAAAAACATCCGTCAGATTGAGTCTGATAATAAAATTGTCTTCGCCGTCTATCCTTCCGCTACTAAAGCAGATGTCAAGAAAGCAGTTGAAGAGCTGTATAAAGTGAAAGTTGTTAAGGTTAACATTGACAATTCATTCACCGGCGTGAAAAAAGCCTACGTGAAATTAAGTCCGGAAAATCTGGCCTCAGACTTGAGCGCGGATTTGGGGTTGATCTAAAATGAGTATCGATGCAACAGTATTAGAGGAACGTAGACCTGTTAAAAATCCTGAAGAAGCAGTATTAAAGGGAACTAAATATATTAACAAACGAGAAGATTTAGATAATTTACAGCAAGGAGATGCCATTACTGTCTTTCAAGGAAATAATTACGGAAAACTTATGTTAGAAAGAGAAAAGTTAACATATACTGGTAGAACAGGAAACATACTTACCTTTTATGAAAGTGTACCGAGCTTAACCAGGCAAGTGCAATTGTCTGAATCTGATAAAGATATTACCTCCAGGGATGGAGTTGTAATACTATACCATCCAGAGGGAATCTATACGTTTTAGGTAAGGAATAAAATGGGTAAACGACTAGTCCAACAACGACGGGGAAAAGGAACGCCGCGATACCGCGCGCCTAGCCACCGCTATGAAGGAGCAGTCAAGCATTATGCAATGCAAACCTCTGGCATGGTTACTGATTTAATTCACTGTGCTGGACACAGTGCGCCATTGATGGAAGTTGCGTACTTAACTGGCGAGCGAGGATTGTCCTTTGCTCCCGATGGGATCAGAGTCGGTGATGAAGTTGCTGTCGGCGGTTCAGAAGTAAAAGTAGGAAATGTTTTGCCTTTGCGAGATATTCCTGAAGGTACCTTGATTCACAATATTGAATTACAGCCACTTGACGGTGGAAAGTTAGTCCGCGCTTCAGGTTCATCTGCACGAGTGGTTTCAAAGACCGAAGAGGCAGTCAGAGTATTATTGCCGTCAAAGAAAGAAAAATTATTCCAGCCGGGATGCCGGGCATCAATCGGTGTTCTTGCAGGAAGCGGTAGACTAGATAAGCCGTTCCTCAAAGCAGGATTCAAATATCACAAAATGCGGGCAAGAAACAAACTATACCCAATCGTATGCGGAGTATCTATGAACGCAGTAGACCATCCATTTGGTGGGAAATGCTCCCACGTCAAAGGACGACCTACTCAAGCGCCTCGAGACGCTCCACCTGGACGAAAGGCAGGTAAGATCGCGCCGCGAAGAACGGGTAGAAGGAAAAAATAGAAAATGGAAACAGTACAAACATCAGGAAACAGAACCGTTGCCCCAATTCTCTTAGACAATGGTTTACAATTAGACGGCGAAGCTGTTCGTGATGCAAACGGGAAGTATCTCCAGCAATCTCAGCAAGGCTGGGAGAAACATTTTGCTGGTACAGGAAAACATATTCCCACTGTAAGTGAATATGTTTCAACTATCAAACAATTAGATGAAAGAGGCGACCATGCTTCACAAGGGCTATTGCAGGATTTACGAGAGAGTTGGTTATGTGCCGGAAAAATTGATTATAATAATAGTAATCTTCCTTCTGGAAGTGGATATCTTAACCAATTAGTGAAAGATCCTGCCTGGAAGAGAGCCCTGGAAGATGAATTGTTCCACTACGATGCGCACGAAGCAGTAAGCGTGTTGCAAACCGTGACCGGAAAGAGACCATACATCTGGACTCCTGGTGCAAGTGGAAGAAAATCGCATCCAGAAAGGGCGGCCTGGCTCGTTATCCTTACTGATAGGTTCTATCTCAGTTGTGGCAGCGATCCTATCGACGGCAACGGTCGTTCTCGTGGGGTGCGTGAGGGAGGCGCCGCAGGCGCGCGCGTCGAAAAAAAAAGTTCACTCGAAGAAGAGAAATTGCATTCAAGAATTGAAGAGGAGTTATCACGATTTGATGAGTTTGTAGGAACATACGGCCAAGATAAATATGCTCGAGTAAAACAAGAAGTGAAGCAAAATCTAAAAGGGCTATACAAAAAGTAAGGAGATAACAATCAACAATGACAATAAAAATAAAATCATGGAGGAGAAGTTGGTCATGCGGTGACTAAGCTTACGTAGTAAGCGCAGTCGCCCTAATGATCAAACTTTTAGAAGTTTGTGGCAAAAGAATTCACCTGGAAAGGAAAATTGGAAGAAGAAGCAGCTAAGTTAGACCTGACTGAGTTCATGAAACTGATTCCTTCACGATCACGAAGATCCTTGAAGAGAGGATTGACTGAAGCGCAAAAAGCATTAATGGTGCGTGTTGAAGCAGGAGAAAATAATGTTAAAACTCATTGCCGGGATATGATCATTGTTCCAGCTATGGTAGGAAAAACACTTCGTATCTACAATGGAAAAGAGTACCTTCCAGTCATGATCACTGCTCAAATGCTAGGGCACTATTTAGGAGAATTCTCTCATACTCGTAAGGGAGTTACTCACAGCGCAGCAGGTATTGGAGCAACACGATCAAGTAAAGCAGTATCAGCGAGATAAACATAACAACTATGGCTACCACAACTTCAAAAACGGAAACAGGACATCTTGCGGCAGCGAAAGCGTTGAACCTGCCGGTTTCGACAAAACACTGCATCGAGATCTGCGATTCATTGCGCTACAAGGATGTTTCTTACGCTAAGAAGTTTTTGGAAGAGGTTGTCGCGTTAAAGAGAGCAGTTCCATTCAGGAAATATGTCATGAATACTGGACACAAGAAAGGAATGTCTACTGGAAGGTTCCCTGCTAAGGCAGCATCGGAAGTTTTGAAATTGTTGAATTCAGTGGAAGCAAATGCGCATTTCAAAGGATTAAATACTGGCTCATTGAAGATTACCAAGTTAATTGCGAATAAAGCTTCTATCCCCGTCACCGGTACACGGCACAGGACTGCAACCAAAAGAACTCACCTTGAGGTAGAAGTAAAAGAACGCGGAGCTGCAGGAAAGAAGAAAGCTGCTGAAGTGGTAGCTGAGAAGAAAAAAGAACCCGTTCATACTGAAGCTGTTAAACATACTCCTACTCACGAACACGCTCACGACCATAAAGAGCATGCTCATCCACCTGAGCACAAGCATGATCATACAGGCCATGATCACAAACATGAACCTGTTTCAGCTCCAGCTAAACCAGCAGTAAAGGTAAAGGCAGCGGCAGAAGAACCATCCTCTGCAGAGTTGTTGAGAAGAGCGCAGCAGAAAGCTGCTGAATTGAAACTGCAAGAAAAAGAACGCAAAGATACTCAACAAGTAGAAAACTTATATGAAGAATTACAGAAAAAAGGCTCATTACGATCCGCAGGTGTACGAAAATGATTGAGAGAACATTTGTAGCACAGAGAACTCGGGAATATTACATTCGCAAGTATGTAGATAAGACTCTCGGAAATGTGGGCATTTCCACTATTTCCCTGAAGAAAATTCCTCTCGGTGAAAAAATAGTTATCCATACCAGTAGACCAAGTTTGATCGTCGGCTCAAAAGGAGCAAATATCCGCGCTCTGACTAAGTCCTTGAAGGAAAAATTCAATTTAGAAAATCCACAAATAGAGATAAGTGAAGTGCCTAATCCCTTCCTAGATGCTAATATCGTGGCAGAAAGAATCGTTTCATCTTTGGAGCGCTTCGGCTCAGCACGATTCAAGGGTATCGGGCACAAGATGATGGAAAATGTCATGAATGCGGGCGCTTTAGGAATAGAACTTATCATCTCTGGTAAAATTCCTGGTGCACGGGCGAAGAGTTGGCGTTTTTACACTGGTTACTTGAAGAAATGCGGTGATGTCGCACTTTCTGTAAAGACTGCTAAAAAATCAGCGCTGCTGAAAAGCGGTATCATTGGAGTTAAAGTAGCGATCATGCCTCCTGATATTGTATTGCCTGACAAGATCAGATTATTGAAAGAGCCTGAACAGGTTTCAGCTCCGGTAGAGAAAGAAGCTGAGAAAGCAAAAGCTCCAGCTAAAAGAAAAAGGGCTGCTCCTAAGAAGGTAGTGAAACCAAAAGAAACAAAGGAAGAAACTTCAGAAGTGAAAGCTGAAGAAACAGCTGTTGCAGAAGCAGAAGCTACTGAAGCACCAGAAAAATCTTCTGAGGTGGGCGACTCATGAAAGCGATGAAAGAATTACGCGAGTTGCAAACGCCTGAACTTAACAGCAGATTGCAAGAATTTAAAAAGGAACTATCAAAATTACAAATTGAAGTAGGAGCAGGAACTGGAACGGCAAGTTCTGGAAAAGTAAAGCGGACCAAGAAGAATATTGCCCGCGTACTGACCTTGCTGAATGAGCGAGAGGTGCAGCGTCAATAAACATGGTTGGTGTATGCAATCAATGCGGGCTTCCAGAGGACTTGTGCGTCTGTGAAGCCATTGCCCGTGAGCAGCAAAAAATCACGGTGGCCATCGAAAAGCGAAAGTTCGGCAAGAAGTACACGGTCATCAGCGGCATAAAGAAAGAAGCGAATATCAACGAAATATTCAAAGCTTTGAAATCAAAGTTTGCTTGCGGCGGAACCGCCAAGACCGGGCAAATTGAACTTCAGGGCGATCATAAATCAAGAATGAAGGCAGCGTTGGTGGATATGGGTTTCCCAGAAGAAACCATTGAGGTTGCCTAGAGCATCGGGATGAAGAAATCCTGGTGTGGTAATGAACCATGGCTCGAAAAGAAATATTCCCTCACGAATTGATCGGTGAAACGATCGAAGTGGTCAGTTCCAAGAATAAAAGTAACCTTGGAATAAAAGGAAAGATTATCGACGAGACTAAGGAAACGATTACCGTTGCTCAAGATAACGGCAAAGAAGTTGTCTTGATGAAACAGATCATCACCTTTAAGCTGGTGAACAGCGGAAAAATTATCTCCGGCGAAGTCATCGCTAGAAGGCCTGAAGACAGGCTGAAAGGTTAAGTAACAAAACAGAGAACAAACACAAAATGATGAAAGTCAGAAAAGAAGTTTTGGGAATACCGGCGCCAGAACGCGCCTTTGATAGTCAGTACTACGATAAAAACTGCCCTTTTACCGGTGGCTTAGTAGTAAAGAAAGAATTGTTGACTGGAAAAGTCATCAAGAAAGACACTAACAAATCCGCAACCATCGAGTGGAACAGGCCGTTGTATATGCCGAAGTATGAAAGATTTGCTTTGCGAAGATCACGATTGCGGGTACACAATCCGCCTTGCTTAGATGCACAAGTAGGACAGCAAGTATTGGTGGCTAGAACTCGGCCATTAAGCAAAACTAAACATCATGTTATTATCCAAATCCTCGAAGGAGGAAAGATTGAGCACAAGTTTGGCGCAGAAGAGCCAGGCAAGAAATTGAAGAAGAAAAAGACTGCTGAAGAAGCAGGTGAAGAAGAATGAGATTAAGCACAGTAAGTAAAGGTTTGTACGTTGCAGGAATGGTTGTAGGCACAGCATCAGGAAGTGTATTGGTACATTCAGCATATATGAGAGATCAGCTTAAAGCAGAACTGTCTATTGATGCTAAAGTGATTGAAGAACAAAAACAAGTTTATGTTACTCGCCAACATAACTCAGCATCAGGGTTTACTGCATCAGGATTCTTCTTTTTGGCATCAGCATTAGTTTCAATATATGAACGTAGGCAGTGGAAGAAAGTTTCAAATTTATGTGATGAGATATTATCAATGCGCGATAAGATTGAAAATAAAAACATGAGAGATAAACAATGAAAGCACTCAAAAGCCACGTCACCAGAGCACTTCCGCATGAAGCACGAGTCAATACCTGTGACAACTCTGGTGCAAAAGTACTTAAGATTTTTTCCGTGGTAGGATCAAAAACAGTCAAAGCACGGATCGCGTCTGCAGGTGTAGGCGATCTAGTGATGGCTTCAGTTAAGAAAGGAAAATTAGAAATGAGAAAAACCGTGGTATTGGCAGTCATTGTGCGTCAGCGCAAAGAATACCGCCGAGCTGACGGAACCAGAATCAAATTTGAAGATTATGCTGCGGTAGTGTTGAAAGATGAAAAAGGAAACCCTAAGGGGACCATCTTCAAGGGGC
>JBBSWK010000045.1:0-4048 GCA_038046325.1 Nanobdellota archaeon
AGATGAAGAGGTTTATAAAAGTTTTTTTCAAAGCGACTTCTCTTTAGTCCAGCTTCTTAAGGAAATTTTTCTCCATTCTTTTAACTGGTTTATTGTCAATCAAAGAACTCATCTGCGAAATTGCAATTTTATTCAATCTAATCAGCCTTTCTCCTTGCGATAATTCTTGTTTAATAAACTCAGAATTTAAACTCTCTAAGTTCGCCAGAACTACTAATTGGGTAACATTTGCATAATCTCGCATATTTCCTTTTTTGGAAGGATTAAGTTTAGACCATTCCCCCGCAGTCATGCCAAATAATGCTTTGTTTAAAACATCAGCTTCTGTTGCATAAACCAATCTTGCTTCTTTTGCAGAAATTTCCGGCGGAATTAAGTTTTCTTTGATTGCATCTGTATGTATTTTATAATTAATCTTCAATAATTCTCTTTTCACATCCCAACTAATTTTTAATCGTTTATTTTCTTCATATTTTAGTCTTCTGAACTCTTTAATGAAGTATAATTTGAACTCTGGAGAAATCCACGATGCGAATTCTAAAGCAATATCTTCATGAGCATAAGTTCCACTTTCATATCTCCCACTTTTTGAAATAATACCTATTGCATTCGTTTCCTCAATCCATTTTGAAGGAGATATAGTAAAAGAGTTTAAACCAGCATTTAATCTAACCGTATCGAATCCGACACGGTTAAAGCTCGGATTATGTATTTTCTCCCATATCCCCAAAAATTCAACGGTATTCCTGTTTCTAAGCCAATTTATAACCACAAATCGGGGATCTTCTGGATTCTTTTTCTTAGCAATGTCAGTTAAAGATATGTATTTTTGAGAATCTATCTCTTTAATTCCTACATCAATCCCTTCAACCTTAACTATTTCCATCCTATACCCTCAAAGAAGGCGTTTTATATACTTTAGGCGGAGTTGTCCAGTGCATGAAATGTGAGGCATGAATCTTCTCACAATCAAAAATTTCTCATCATTAAGCCTTATTGCACTGGACAAATAGGTTGTACAGTGGCTGTCTAGTGGGTTGGGATTTGAGTCTATTTCTAAAGTTCAGTGTAGAATCTTTTATTTGCTAATCACTCTTGCTTTCTATTGTTAAGTATTTGTAATAAATTTATCAACACTTCCGCATTCTTAATACATTCTTCCAACAATGCCTTCAAATCCAACTTCTCCAACTCCCTACCTATCTCCTCTGGATTAGATTTGGTAGATGGCTTCTTCGGACCTAGCAAATTACAAATCTCTGGTCCTTTCGATAATTCATACGTTCCTATCTCTTTTGCAACATTAATGATTTCCTGCTTGTCATAAGTCAGAAGCGGACGCAGGATCTCAGTAGGAACATGTTTGGTAATGGAAGTCAAATTACTCAAAGTCTGGCTGGAAACTTGGGCCAGATTCTCGCCAGTGATCAGATAACTAGCTTTTTCTTGTTGCGCGATCATCTCTGCCGCTCGGAACATAGCTATTTTCGACAAAATAAAGTAATGCTTATGGTTACATTTCTCGACCAATGCTTTCAGAACCGGAGTAAAAGGAAGCAGATACAATTTTTTGACTTTCAGATGTTTTGCTAAAGCTTTGACTTTCTCAATTTCCGATTCATCGACTAACGGAAGCTGATGGAAATGCGCAGGAATTATATCTAGTTGAGATTGTAATATATGAATAGCTACCGGGGAATCTATACCTCCGGATAATAAGGCGATGGCTTTTTGCATATTTATCAAAACCTAGAGCTCTTTTTAAAAGGTTATGCGCAAACTTTATATTGCTGAGGAGATTCAAAAAATTATGAAAAAAATGGCAGGGATCATTTTATTTCTCTTATTAGCATCTTTATCTCTGGCAGAAAATGACTTCTATTCCATGAATACGATGGAATTACAGCTAACTGTAGATGGTTCTTTTGAATTAATACCAACAAAAAGCGGGGCCAGTGTGAAAGAAGTGACTGCTAATATGCTCCTTTATCCAACAGAAAGTGAACGGCAAAAGATCATTCAATGGAACAGCCAAGGAACGGTCAAAGAAGAAATGGTGTCTTTTTTCTGGAATGATAAACAAATTGAAAAAAAGCAATTTAGTTACACTGCTTTGATTGAAACACAAAACAAACGCTTGGCAGTGAAAGAGAAGGTTTCTTTCCCTCTGCAGCCTAACCAAGTACAAGGACTAGAACAATATCTAGAGCCGACCGAAACCATCGACTCTGATCATCCGGCAGTGATTGCCAAAGCGGCAGAATTAGCAGAAGGAGAAGATGATTTATTCAAAGTAGCATTTAATCTTGCTAGTTGGGTGGAAGAGAATATTGAATACGATCTTAATACCGTTACCAGTACTGCTTCTCAAAAAGGCAGCTGGGTTCTACAACATAAACAAGGTGTCTGCGACGAAATGACTTCCTTATTTGTAGCCATGGCCAGATCGTTAGGCATACCGGCACGGTTTGTCTCTGGAATTTCCTATACCAATAGCCAAGAGGTAGTCGATGCAGTTGGTTCCAATTGGGCCGGACATGGGTGGGCAGAAGTCTACTTTCCGGACCTTGGCTGGGTGAGCTTTGATGTCACCTTCAATCAATATGGATATATTGATGTTACCCATATTAAATTGCGGGATAGTTTCGATCCAAAAGAACCGGCAGTAAAATATGAATGGTTTTCCGACGGAGTTACGTTAGAATCAGGAAAATTAAAAGTGGATGTTGCCGTGGAAAAGGAGGGCACTCTTGCCCCTGAACAAATACAATTGGCACAAGAAGTGCTTTCTCATGAAGTAGGTTTTGGAAGCTATAACCTCGTGAAAGGAATAGTCAAGAACAACGCCAATTATTATGCTGCTACTGCCCTAAACTTAGCTGCGCCGAAAGAAGTAGAAGTAATCGGCAGAAATAGAAGAAATATTCTTCTTCATCCACAAGAAGTGCGCGAAACTTTTTGGATAGTTAAAATACCGGAAAATCTTCAAGAGAATTATGTTTATACCTTCCCCGTCAGAATTTATTCTGAAAAAAATATTTCGGTAGACGATACTTTTACCGCTCAGGCAGGAAAAAATAGCTATTCTAAGGCAGAAATTGAAGAATTAACTATAGAAGATGAGGAAAAAAGCTATTCCCAAAAAATTACCTTTGATTGCCAATACCAAAAAGAAATCATGCTGAACCAAGAAGCGCCGGTTTCCTGTTCTATTAAAAACACCGGGAACACTAATCTTAAAGGCCTTACGTTTTGTGTAGAAAAAGTCTGCAACACTACAGATTTGCCCATTAATCAAAAGGAGAACATAGGAATTACCGTGAAAGGAGAAAGTGCCGGGTGGAAAAAGATAATTGTAAGCGCAGAAAATCATGAAGTGGAGAAAAAGATATCTTTAGAATACGCAGTAGTAGATGTTCCAAACGTAACCATTTCGGCAAAATATCCCTCCTTAGTGCAATTTGGAAACTCATTTGCTTTAGAAATAATGATTAACAAAGAATCATTTCAAGAGCCGAAAGACTTGGAAGTCTCTATTTCTGGCGCAGGATTAAAGAGCGTCTGGGATATCCCAAAATTAGGAAAGGAAGAAAAAATAAGTTATTCCGTCGCTGGAGAAGCTTTGAGCTGGAATACTGATTTCATTATTACTGCTAAATGGGAAGACCGAGAAGGAAAAACGTATTCGATCCAGGAGAAAATTACCATTAAGGCAGAAGCTGATTCATTTAAAGATAAAGTAAAAATGTTGTCTAATTGGCTGGTTAATCTTTTCTCTTCCCAATCAGAAAGAATTAACTTTTCTATAAATGAGTAAAATTATAATGCGAAACTATTGTCCTCAACTAAAATGACGGTAAATTTAAATATAAAAATGCCTTCTGAAGATGAGGATGGCAAAAGCAAAGACCGAGGAAACTCCGGACAATAAAATAATCTATTCAGAGACGGTTAATACTGTCGATTTGGAGGAAGAGAATAGAATTCTTGCGGAAACAGTAGAGAAATTAGAAGATGAAAAGAAAAGTATAGCCAACACCTTAACCAG
>JBBSWK010000046.1:0-1588 GCA_038046325.1 Nanobdellota archaeon
CCAAGCTTTTGCTAATTTTGGGGCATTTTTGTTTTGAAAGAACCTTTTACAAAAAGTTTACAGAAACATAGTTTCTGAAACCCCGAAAATTACATTTTCGTAGGGTTTCATCAAAAGTAAGCTTCGCGGGGATAAGAATCTTTAATTCTAAATTTACTCGCTAAATTTATATATAAAAGAAGATTAAGTTTTATAATAAGGTGATCTGATGGCTGTAGAACTTATTTCTAAAGATCCAGCGTACGTTAATGATCCTACCTATAGGTCAAAACTTCTGGAGGATCAGGGCTTTGAGGAAGAAGAAGCAGAAATCCTTCCCGGAGAGTATCAGAAAACCGGTTTTCCTAAATCACTGCGCAACTGCCGCTTATTGTGGGAAGTCTATGATTTAAGTTTAGAAGAGCCGTATTTCTGGTTATTAGATTATTTTAAGGACGCCTTTCCGATCATCGAAAAAATTGAAGATTCCTTCGCGGCAGCAGAGAACTCCGCTTTCTTTGGAGTTACCCAACAGCGCTTAGGCGCACAACAGGATCGGGTTTCCCAGTTTTTAGCTACCATGGGGAAGATGGTGAAGGAATTGTTCCAGATGGTGCGGGAGCTGCGAATTATTGATGAGCGTTTAGGATATTATGATGCAATAGAAGCTGAGCTTTCCAAGCCCATTGCTCAACGCAGCAAGACGGCAGAGATAACCATGAAAGGGATCTTTGTCGATCTAGTGCAGGGTGGAGGAAAAAGCGCTGCTTCAGTATACGGCATGGCGCGGGAGTTAGAGTTTATTACCTTGCCTGACTTATTTTTTGATGCGCCTCCGTTCAAAAATGATGCCGAATTGAATCAGCACCTCGAATCATTAAAAGCTAATTTTAACAAGAATGTCTTGCGGGTATTGCAACGGCATCTTGGCCAATACCTGGAATGGAAAAAAAGAACCCATCACGAACATAAGAATAGGAAGGTTTTCCAGCTTAAATATTTGCAGCAGCATTTTGATATCATTAAAATGTACCTTACCTGGGTGAAGCCGTATTTACGCCATGCGCGAGCGTTAACCATGAAAGAGCGAAGCTTAACCTCGCCAGAAATGATCTCAGCATTTGAAGGAAGCTTATTGGATGTGGAGATATTGGCTCGGAAACCTGCAGGTAAGGGTAAAGCTCATTCCTGTGTTTTAGTGACGTTTAATTATCGTACTCGTGCGGAGTTAAAGGTGCAGCAAGAAGGATATCAGCGCGGCCCGGTGCATATCGGGAGGATGGTAGTTACCTTTCGCGCTTACGCCTGGACCGACGAGCAATTGCAAAAGTATAAAGAACTGAAACAGAAAGAGCTTTTTGAGCTGCTGGGCGATATTTCTACCTCGGTACAACAAGCTATGGAATCCTTGGGCGAAGAGCTGTTTAGATATTTGGAAGAGGCAAAAGGAACTGCCGCAGCAGAAAAGAAGGAAGAAAAAAAAGAGCCGCCCAAAAAAAGTTTTGCCGAAAAATTCTTCGGAGATTTTTACACGCCTAAAAAGGCAAAAGGGCCGAAAGGAAGTTCGGTGAAGGAGCTGAAGCTGGAGCAAGAGCAAATCAAAGAAGAT
>JBBSWK010000047.1:0-2681 GCA_038046325.1 Nanobdellota archaeon
ATCTTCAGTTTGCTGTCTTCCGTTGTTTCTGAAGTAAGAATGTCATCTGGCTTTGCTCTGCGCAAAATCTGTTTCAAATTGTTTAAATTAATGCACACATCTTCCGTGCCTTTAACCTGATATTCGGTAAAGCAGCTGCTCAATAATTCAAAAACCACCATGGCTACGTTAGCCGGATCCATGGCCACTAATCTCAATCCATTGGTGCCAGCAGTGAATTTTGCTTCTGAGACTAATTCTGAGATGATAGAAATGCTATCCTTAAAGTATTTTGGTTCAGCTAAGACTAATTTCATATTGTACCCCCAAGATAGCCTATTAAGAAACCCTTTATAAAATTTGTTGTAATAAACTACTCACTTCAAACTCAACCGTTCCCCATCTTCCATCACATGGGTATTCTTCATCCCTAACTGTAACGCCAACTCGGCGATCATCTTGCCCTTAGCCGGTTCAGCGTGGATAGGGATGATATGCTCCGGCCGGATCATCTCCAGCAATTCTCGGTGATCTTCCCGCGCGCCATGTCCGGAGACGTGCACATCTCTGTAAATCCTGACTCCTTGCGCCCGCAACAATTTTTCCATCTTTTGCCGATTTTCAATATTGACGGGAACCGGAATTACCTGGCAGCTAAATATGACTGCATCACCTTGCTCAAATTTGAAATCAACATCGCCTTTGATCATCCTGGTCAGTATTGAGCGCGGCTCGCCTTGATGTCCAGTACAGACGATCAGATATTTTCCCTTGCCTTCTTTTCTGATTTTCTTGAAGATTTTATCCAATTGATCCCGATGCCGCAGCATATCTACCTGGTCGGTAAACTTCACTAAACCTATTTTCTCTCCCGCGCGAACATATTTATCCAAAGATCTTCCTAAAAACACAATCTTCCGATTCAATTTCTTTCCTAATTCAATGATACTTTTCAATCGCGCCAAGTGTGACGAAAATGTCGTTACGATCATCGCTTTTCCTTCACCGGAAACACTTAACATGGTGTCTTTTAACATCTCCCGAGCCACAGATTCAGAAGGACACTTCTTATGCTCATGCGCATACAAGCAATTCATAATTAACAATTTGACTCCTTCTTTACCCAGCTCTTGCAACCGATCGTAATCTGGTTTCTTTCCCAGCACCGGAGTATTATCTAACTTGAAATCATTGGCATACATCACTTTCCCGTATGGTGTATGTACAACAACAACAGCTGTCTGTGGAATAGAATGTTGCATATGCACCAACTCGATGGTAATCTTTTCAGAAACCTTGTAGGAAGAACCAGAATTGACCGTAACAAATTTATGCGGTATCTCCAGATGATCGTCCCACAAAATACTTTTCAATATTTCAATAGTATAAGGAGTTCCAATCACTACTGCTGATGGTGGAAACAATGGCGCAGCATACGGGATAGCGCCGACATGGTCCAGATGCCCATGACTGGGAACAATAGCGACGACTTTTTTCTTCCAATCTTCAATGTGCCCATAATCTGGCACTGCATTTGCTTTTAGCAAAGCACTATATGTTTTGGTGCTGGTATCTTCCATATCTTCAGTAAACTTGACATAATCGAACATACTTAAGCCCATGTCTAAGAGAACCACTTCATCATCAACTTTGATCGCCACGCTGTTACCTTCGGTTTTAGTAAAACCGCCAATGGCGCAGATTTCTATACTCATCATTTTATAGAAAGTTTTGATGATTTATAAACATTAACCTGAAGAGCGGCCAAGAATGATTTTTTCAGATATATGCGAAATAATTATAAAAATCAACTTCTTTCTTACACTATGGATTCCCTTCTTGGAAGACTTCTGCGCCTGGATCAAGATCCTGATCAAGAATCAAATGATTCTTTACGTACCATTTTAGAGCGAAATAGCCTTAAGCATCTTAACACCACCAAAAGCCATAACTATAATCTCAACTTTGATGATGGCAGAATTTTGCCGGACCAATTAGTGCTTATCGGATATGACAAAGATTTGGACCTTTCTTTTGGACAATGGCTAACCTCTTTCCAGCAAAAAGAAGCAGAAGAATCCATAAGTGTATATGCTATGCCTGTCGATGACGCTACCAAAATTCTGGGGCCGCGATTATCTCCGGTAAAAACCTCTGCTGGACAGATACATGTTCCCAGCATCCAGCCTATGAAATTCACCGCGCTGCCGTTCGAGCGAAAAGATCTTATCTTAGCTATATCTATTGAAAAAACAGTGACCTTACCGACAGAACTTCTCTGCCAAGTCTACCTTCCTGCTGAAACCAATATGGTTGACATGCTGGCTTCTTTTGCTGCGTTATATGGATATTCACCGAACGGCAAATCAAACAGCACCTGCACAGGAAGAATCACCATGCCTCTGGTCATGTTCACTGGAAAAGGCGTGAAGGGAACAGAATATGCCATGTCCGTAGATGACTTAGAAGGAGTGATTGCTGCCCAGCAGGATTACATTAAAAATAATATCAGTAATAATTTTGCACGAAAAAGCGTTCTGCATGCCCAAACTGTTGTGAATAAGTATAAGAAACTGATTTCTCCGTAACCTTCTAAAAAATTGAAAAATAAAAGTGCGAGAGGCAGGAATCGAACCTGCGAAGGCACTAAGCCAGCAGCTCTTGAGGCTGCCACGTTTGACCGCTTCGCTACTCTCGCAACA
>JBBSWK010000048.1:0-377 GCA_038046325.1 Nanobdellota archaeon
TGTTTCATCCCTCCTAAAAGAATCTTATCAATTATAAACTTTCTTCACAGAAAATATAATAAACTCCCTCTTTATCTACTATTTGAAAAGATGGTGCTGGAAAACTCGAAAGCGTGCTTTGAATATGAAACCTATCACGAAGGAGAAAATAAGATTCTGAAGATATCCTGTGAAAATTGCAGTTTTCCACCTTCCATAGAATACAGCGATCTCTGTATGTCTAAAGTAATCGATACCTTGCAAGCGGTTACCGGTGTTACTATCATTATTCTTTCCCAGCAGCGGGAATTTCAATATGATTATGATCAAGTTTCTTTATTGAATGAGCTCGCTTCTATTTACAAACATTTAACTCAGGAAGAACGATTCAGTTATTC
>JBBSWK010000048.1:387-3021 GCA_038046325.1 Nanobdellota archaeon
CGATCCACTCCATGAACGGTATATCCGCAGCCCTTATGCGCAGTTCCAGCGCTTTATCTCCAAGCGCTTGAAAGAAGATCCCTTTGCTGCTTTTGTTGAATTAAAACGGCTGGAAACCAGAGAAAAAGTAAAATTAAATTCGTTGATTGACGCTCGACATGCGGCCAGCCAGCGAAAGTTTCTGGCTATCCTTGATGCTGCGGTCAAGCTCATTGAGAACACCAAGATGATCAAGCTGCTCATGCCCTATAGCCATGATTATAAGGTAGGAGAACGGGAAATTTACGGCAACATCTTTCATCCCACTACCAAACCGGATTTTATGTTCACCAAACTGCTTACTGATTTTCCGCAAGGGAATCTGGAAGACAGTTACAATTTTACAGTAGGAGAAGATGAGAGTGAAGTGAATATTTTTTCTTTTGACGACAATGTAAAAATACTGTATCATCTGACTCCGCCGGAATTTATTTTTACCGAAGAAGAATATCAGTTACTGGATGACGCGAAACGTATCATGTCCGAACACAAACCTTCTAAGGAAGAATTTGTTGATCCCCAACGCATGCGGGAAGTATTCTTCAACATCGGAAAAGATTTACTGACTGACTTAGCGCAACATCAAAACCTCAGGATTAAAGAAGAGAAAATGGACCAGCTGGCTCAGGCTTTGCTACGGCATACGGTCGGTTTTGGCTTGATCGAGCTTCTTCTTTCTGATCCCAAGGTGCAAGACGTCAACGTCAACTCTCCCAATGGGGCGCTGCCGGTATTTATTGTCCACCAAGATTATGGAGACTGTTATACCAACGTTTATCCCACCATTTTGGAAGTAGAAAGCTGGGCTACCAAACTTCGTCTCATCTCCGGCCGTCCTTTAGATGAAGCCAATCCAATTTTAGATACAGAGTTAAAAGTAGAAGGATTTACCTCTAGAGTTTCTGCGCTCACCGCGCCGTTAAGCCCAACTGGATTGGCATTTTCTTTTCGCCGGCATAGAGACTTTCCCTGGACCTTGCCGCTATATACGCAGCCAAAAATTAGGTATATGAATGCTCTTGCTGCAGGATTGATAAGTTTTCTGATTGATAACAACGCTGCCATCTTGGTTGCAGGAACGCGAAGCTCTGGAAAAACTTCCCTGTTAGGATCATTTCTTACCGAAATCATGCGGAGAGCAAGAATATTGACTATCGAGGACACCTTTGAGCTTCCTACCGAATCTATCAGAAAGTTAGGATACAATATTGAACCCTTGAAAGTTGCTTCTGCGCTCTCAGCACCAGGTTCAGAGGTAGATCCCTCTATAGGAATCAGATCCACGCTTCGCTTAGGTGATTCAGCTATCTTTGTAGGCGAAGTCCGATCTAAAGAGGCTATTGCCTTATTTGAAGCCATGCGCGTAGGCGCAGCTGCTAACGTGGTAGCTGGAACGATTCATGCGGATTCGCCATACGGAGTCTTTGATCGAGTAGTAAATGATATCGGCGTTCCCAGGACTTCGTTCAAAGCTATAGATATAATCATCGTCGCCAATCCGGTTATTTCTGGATTGAAAAAATACAAGCGCATCTTGCGTGTTACCGAGGTGCGAAAAGAGTGGGAAGATGATCCCCTGCGGGAAAATGGCTTTGTTGATTTAATGGTCTACAATCCAGTAACAGATCAATTGGAAATTACGGATGAATTACGCAATGGAAACTCTGACGTCTTGAAAAGAATGGCTGGAAGAGTGAAGGAATTTGCCGGAGATTGGGATGCGGTGTGGAACAATATTTTGCTAAGAGCGAATTGCAAGCAAGCGATTGTTGATGCTTTCTCTGAAACTGGTGATGCCAACATCCTGGAAGCAGAGTTTGTGGTGAAAGCCAATGATATGTTTAGATTGATTTCAGATAAAGTGAAGACCAAGACTGGAAAGATAGACACGGATAAGATTTTTTTTGAATTTAAGGAATGGTTGAGGAAAGAAGCAAAGAAGACGGAAGAATGAATCTCTGAGAGTAATCTTTTTATAGTGTAGGTAGAGTTATTAGCTCATGAATTACCAAATCTACAAAACCCCTGATTTTCATAACCGATTGGATGCTTCTCTGCCTTGCCAAAAAAACATTGCTGACCTTTTATTAAACTTTGATGACACCATTCATATTAAAGAAGGCCTTCGTAAAATAGTAACTACTCCTGCCAAAAATGAAATTGGGTTTAATGTAGTGGCCTGCCAGGTGTTTTTCAGAGGGTTAGGGCCTGCGGCGTATGTATTCCTCCCGGATCGAGAAAGTTTATATCAATTTAGGCCAGAGGAAACGGGGATTCTGGAAAAAAAGTTTGATACTCGTAGTAGAGAGGAAAGGGATGAGTATGAAACAGAATTGAAAAAATTATCTGTAACCAGCATTACTGTTGATGATTGGTATCATTGTACTGGCACGCCTCAAAATATCTTAGCAGAACTCCAAAAAAGATGTACCCCCCTTCGAAGATAAGACCATGAAACACCGCATCATCACCCATGGAAATTGCACTGACGGTTACTGCAGCGCCTTTGTGGTTAAAAAATTCTTTAATGTTCTATTCGGAACAGATTTATCTGAAGAAGATATCCAAAATATTCCTGTCTTGGGAGTGCAGCCG
>JBBSWK010000048.1:3031-9971 GCA_038046325.1 Nanobdellota archaeon
AGGACGTCCAGGCTGGGAAAATTACCTTTTCTTCAGAAGATATTGTGGTTGACTTGCCTACTCCGCCAGCCAAAGTTTTCTTCTGGTGCGATCATCATTTGACTACTAAACCTAAAGAAGCTTTGCCAAAAAATCAATATTGGAAGATCGCCCCAAGTTGTGCTGGTTTTTTGATCAACATCGCGTTAGAGAAAGGCGCTAAGGCAACCAAAGAACTCCATGATTTTAAAAAAGCAATTGATACCATCGATAATGCTGAATATTCAAAAAAAGAGATGAAAGACTGTTTTTACAAACAGAAAGGGTATGAGAATCTTACTTCTTTACAACGGTTAACCATGATTGGCGCGATGTTCAACACCCGTGATAGAGTATTGAACGATGAAATCTTTAGGACTTTACTTACCTCGGAATTAGGAGAAACTCCCCTATCTAGCAAATCTCTATGGCAATTAAATCCATTACTGTTTCATAAAGCGCAGCTGGAAAGCTTTGAGTTATGGCGGAAAAATGTGGATACGTACATCACGTATGATCAAGAGGCACACTGTGTAGTGCAGGACGATCGTTTGGCAAAAATAAATGTAGGCGTACCCGATCGATTTTATTCCTACCTTAAATTTCCCCAAGCGAGTTATCATGTTAATCTCCGCATAATTGAAGAAGAGAAGAAGTGCAGGTTTGGTTTGGGCAGTAATATTTTTCATAAGGAGCGTTGCAAAGTCAATATCGGCGAATTATGCAGGGAAGTAGGTAAGAAATTCAATGGCTCTGGCGGCGGGCATTTCGCTGTCGGCGGAGCAGTCATTAAAGCAGACAAAGCTGATGAAGCGTTAAAGTTTGTGCTGGAGAGGTTTAGGGAAGAGAAATAAGTAATTCTTGTTATTACTATTACAACAACTTATCAATTGTCCTATAAAAACCAAAAGAATATCTGGGGTCGTGGTCATTTACGCATTTCCCGGTTGTCATGTCAAATTTGTTAGGGCCTTCGTCTTCCCTTTCAATGAAAAGATATTTCTTTCCTACCTTCGCAACAGTTTCTTCTTCATGGGAAGTTACGCCGGCGCCGTGAAGATATACATTAATTTTATCTCCCGGCTTGATGGTGACGTTCTTCCTTTTTGGGTTTGGAGCTTCAACTTTTTCCAATAGTTCAAGTACAGTGTCTGGTTCAGATCTATCTGGATGGAAATATCCGCCTTCAAGAGGTTCGTATTCTAATTCTTTTTCTCTTAATCTTAATTTGTAAGTGAAACCTTTTTCTGGTCCATTTCTGTAAGGAATTGGTTTAGGCCAAACTCTCGAATCATCAGAAGTTTCTAATTGCTCTTTTGCACGATCAGCTAAGTATACTACTTTTTCTAACATTGAAGGAAATGATTTACATTTATTTATAATAATTATTATGATCGAGAATATAATCACTGTTTTACTATGCTTTACCCCTACAGATTTGTAAATTTTTTTAAAAACAAGAAAATGTAGGGGTAACTATTAGGTAGGTCTAAACATTAAAAACATCCTATCTCTTATAACACACATCACATCCCTTCAGGTCTCCTTCCGTCTGTGTGTGCAACTTACATAGTAAGCAATCTTTATAAACTAAAGAATTATTTTAATTTTCATGGCAGATTTTTATTATGTTAGTGGCATTAAAATTCCCTTAGAACACAGATTAGGTTATTACACTGTTGGACTCAGTGATTCTAAAGATTACGATGAAATGACCAGTACATTTTCTGCAAGAGGATTGAAAGTTAAAAAGATTAATTTAAAAAATAGGTTTTTAGTGTTTGGAGAGAGCGACTTAACTGCCTCTGATGTAAGGCAAGATATTCCATTTACGACTGTCCCTTTTATTACTAAAACATATCAACAAGTTTTAGGAGTCAAATGCGTTGTTCTTTTAGAAGATCAGATCCTGGTGGAAGACTTACCACGAAATCCATCCAAAATGAAAGAATTTCTTTCAACCTACGAATTACATTTAATCGAAGACTCGGGTGATTATCACAGATTTGGAGTATCAAATCCTGACGAGGATAAAGCGCTGGCAGTGGCTGCAAAAATTTATGAAGATACGAGATGCTTAGTCACTCCAAGGTTTAAACGAGTGATGGACCTGCCAGATAAAGTATTTGATTTCGATAAGTTTTTTTCAAGTTAATATTATTGAAAAGATAATTATTTCTTATAACACACATCACAGCCTTTCAGATTGCCTTCGATCTGGGCATGCAGCTGGCATAATACTTTAGTGTGTTTGATATGCTCGCTGATTCGCTGGATCTGGTGAAAAGCAGTTGCAGCATCAGTGATCTCTGCCGCCGCTTTTTTGATAAATTCTTTCACTTCAGCAGGAAAACTAATTTCTGTTCCTCTTTTTTCTTTTGTATATTGAGAGACCGCTGCCTCGGTGATGTTTAGCAATTTGGCAATTTCCTTCTGTGCTTTTCCCGTTTCTTTCAGCGCTACCACTAATTCTTTCCTGATGGCCGGAAGGATATACCACACTTCAATTTCCTGAGGATGTTGCGCAGGTACTTTCATGATAACTATAAACTAATCAGAAGTTAAAAAGGTATTGGAAGAAAATAAATTAAAAAGAAAAAATAAAAGAAATTCCTAATTTAGCAGTTCAGCATCCACTAATCCGTAGCCAAAGAGGTTATCTTTGCCTACTGCACCTAAATCATCTGCAGTGCTTTGCAATAATGCTCTTACTTGCGCATTACTCATCAACGGATTTGCTTGAATTGCTAAGGCAGCCACACCAGAAACGTGCGGGGTGGCCATGCTGGTTCCGCTCAGGGTAGCATATCCGCCATCTTTATATGTGGAAAGGACACTTGCTCCCGGAGCAGCTAATTCTACTTCCGGACCGACACTACTGAAGGAAGCAAGATTGTCTGCACTATCGGTTGCTGAGACAGCTACAACTGAATCGTATGCAGCCGGATAGGAAACCGCTCCACCGTAATCGTTGCCTGCTGCTGCTACCAACAATACTCCGTTAGCATATGCAGCATCGACAGTATCATGAAATGCTTGCACATCTGAACTTGATCCCAAGCTCATGGACACAACTTTTGCTCCGCTTTGGACACACCAGTCAACTCCGGCGATGATGTCGCTCATGTATCCAGAGCCTTGCCGATTGAGGACTTTGGCTGCCAGTAAAGAAGCACTAGGCGCAACTCCAACTACGCCAACAGTATTATCAACTGCCGCAATGGTTCCTGCAACATGTGTTCCATGGCCATTATCGTCATCCCATTTGGTTGGGTCCAGTGTTAGGCCCTTGGCGACAAAATTTCTGCCTCCAACAATATTTGCTTGTAGATCAGGATGATCTTTGTCTATTCCGGTATCAACCACGCACACCTTTACTCCTGCTCCAGTATTATTGGAAAGTTCAGCATCAATTCTATTTACTCCCCACGGTAATTTTTGTGCAGGTTGTGAAGGCGCAGGTTTCCCAGAAGCGTAAGCAAGTGCATCAAATTCAACACTTACTACATTTGGATTTAGTAATAAACCGTTTAAGGCATTTACGGGAACCTCAACTGCCAGAACATTATCTAACAGCGTATAACTGTGCAATACTTTTCCTCCCGCAAGATGCACTGCACCTGTGTCGGGCTTACCTTTGAATTCGATAAATACTCGTACTTTTTCCGGTTGGTTTCCGGCAGCTGCTGCCAGCGCGGAAAACACCAAAAGAGAAATCATCATTATAACATATAATTTTTTCATATTCTTACCTCCAACTTATTGTGAAGCGTCAGGAGTATGACTGGTTTAAATAGTTTGTGTTGCAAAAACCTAAGACACTTTTCTCAGCGAAGCAACAATCTCAGCAAGAGCTTTGACGACCTTATCAACATCTTCCTTATTCGTATACTTCCCCAAACTAAAGCGGATGCTTCCTCTAGCCAAATCTTCAGGTACTTTCATCGCTTTCAAAACATGGCTAACCTGAATTTCGTTGGCTGTACAGGCACTCCCTGCAGAGGCAAAAATGTCTTTTTGATTTAGGTATGGTAATACTGTTTCTGCTTCTACTCCTTCGAATGATAAATGAACATTGCCAAGTAATCTTTCCATAGGATGTCCGTTGAGGAAAGTATTTGGTATTCTTTTCATGATTTTAGATAAAAAATAATCTCGCAATTCTTGTAATCTTTTATTTTCTTGTTGTTTTTCTTTTTGCGCTAATTCAAGTGCTTTTGCAAATCCGGCAATTGCAGGTACATTTTCTGTGCCGGAACGCAATCCAAACTCCTGCCCGCCGCCGTGGATCAATGGTTGAATTTTGACTCCTTCTCTCACATACAACAGCCCAGCGCCTTTCGGACCATAGATCTTGTTGCTGTTCAAAGTCAATAGATCAACTCCTAATCTCTGTATGTCTAAATCCAAATAACCTGCCTGACAGGCATCGGTATGAAATAACACTTTTTTCTTCCTTGCAATAGCAGCAATTTCTTTGATAGGCTGGATTGTCCCAACTTCGTTGTTCGCATACATGATAGAAATCAAGATTGTTTTCTTGGTAATCGCTTTTTCCACATCTTTCGGATTAACTCTTCCAAATTGATCAACATCAAGATAGGTTACAGCAAATCCCTCTTGTTCTAAATATCTGCAAGTTTCCAGCACAGCTTTATGCTCGATTTTGCTGGTGATAATGTGGTTTCCTTTCTTTTTGTTAGCGAAAGCAACTCCTTTCAAGGCAAGATTGATACTTTCCGTTCCGCTGGAAGTGAAGATGAGTTTATCGTTTTCTTTTGCATTTAATAGTTGCTTGATCTCCTTCCGTGCCCCGTCTATCATCCACTGTGCTCTATTTCCTGCATCATGTTTGCTGCTGGGATTGGCAAAGTATTTTCCCATTCTAGCAACTACTTTACGGACTTCTTTTCGTACTGGTGCAGCTCCGGCGTAGTCAAGGTAGATCATTTTACACTCCCAACATCTCCCTTAACTCTTCTGAAGGTTTCCATGGCGGCGTGAAAGTCACTTCGATATTCACTTCCTCTGCTCCCTGTTCGAAAATCATCCTCTTCAGATCTTCTACCATCTGTGGCCCGAAAGGACACATGACTGAAGTAAAGGTTAGTATTACCTTTACCTTCTTCTCATCGATTTTTACTTCGTAAATTAATCCTAAGGTCCAGACATCGATATTCAGTTCAGGGTCTTCATACTTCTTGAAGACGTTCTCGATCAATTGTTCTTTGGTTATGGTCATTTTACTAGTTCTCCAAATCCTTTTTCGTTAATTTGCTTGGCTAATTCATGTCCGCCACTCTTCACAATTCTACCATTCGACAGCACACTGACCGTATCTGGCTTAAGATATTCCAAAAATTTACTGTAGTGAGTAATAACCACAACGCTCATTTCTCTTTCTTTGCGAATTTTCTCCACGCCTTCGGCAACTGTTTTCATCGCATCAACATCTAATCCTGAATCCGTTTCATCGAGTAAAGCATAACTCGGTTCCAGCATCACCAGCTGCAACATTTCCATGCGCTTCTTCTCCCCGCCGGAAAATCCTTCATTCAGATAACGTTTGCTGAAGGAACTATCAATCTTCAGCTGCGCCATTTTTTCTTTTAGCAGCTTGTGAAAATCAACTACTGAGTATGTAGGCAATCCCTTCTTCTCTCGCAAGTTATTTACAGCAGTCCGCAAGAAGTTGCTGATGGTTACACCAGAAATTTCTGAAGGATATTGAAAGGACAAAAATAATCCTTTCTGGGCGCGTACTTCTGGCTTAGCCTGAGTGATATCTTCTCCATTCAACACTATTTTTCCTTTCGTAACTTTATACTTAGGATGCCCCATCAAAGTATGAGCCAAAGTTGATTTTCCTGACCCATTTGGTCCCATCAGGGCATGTACTTTTCCTGGATAAAACGTAAGACTAACTCCTTTGATGATCTCTTTTCCACCAACTTCGACGTGCAGATCGATGATCTCTAGTTTTTTACTATTGTTCATGGTCAGATTCCCTCCAATGCATGATGCAATGTTTTCAATGACAATAACGCGCACTTGGTTCTGGTATGGCTGATCGGTATGCCTAGCAAGCTGAATACTTCTTTCTCTTCAATATTTTTTGCTTCTTCTATGCTCCTGCCTTTCAGATTCTCTGTCAATAAAGAAGCAGAGGCCTGGCTGATGGCGCAGCCATTTCCAGTAAAAGAGATTTCTTCAATTTCTTTGTCTTTTACTTTGACGTAAATAGTGATAGTATCCCCACAAAGAAGATTGACTTCGCGATGTTTTACGGTGCATTCCAGCATCTCTCTTTTGTTTTTAGGGTGCTGGTAATGGTCGATCACATTTTCTTTGTAGATTTCCTGTTCTTCGGTCAGATTGCCGGAAGTTATTTCATTTCTATCTATCGCTACTGAGTTTTTTTTTAGCTCTTCAATTATATTCTTCACTGCTTTCACTAAGTGATCTACATCTTCTTTGTCGTTGTAGAGATAGAATGACGCTCTGATGCTTCCATCCACCACTAACTTGGAAAACAACGGCATGGCGCAATGGAATCCGCCGCGTACTGCGATGTTCTTTTTATCCAACATTTCACTGAGATCGTGGGGATGTATTCCATCGATAGTGAAAGAAAGAACTGGTCCTCTGTTTTCGGTAGTTGCAGGTCCAATAATAGTTAAACCAGGAACTGTAGACAATTTCTCCAAAGCATATTTTGTCAGTTCTTGTCCATGCGTTTCAACTTGTTCCATTCCAATCTCTTGTAGATATTCTACTGCAGCCATCAATCCCGCTGCCCCGGCCAGGTTCGGTGTTCCTGCTTCGAATTTCCAGGGTAGTTCGTTCCAAGTGGCTTGTTCAAAAGTAACTTCGCTGATCATGTCTCCACCATATAAGAACGGCTGCATAGTATCCAATAATT
>JBBSWK010000049.1:0-1942 GCA_038046325.1 Nanobdellota archaeon
AAAGTGATATTAATCATATTTACACTTCGTTAGGAGATCTTCCATACTTAAATATCATTAATCTAAAAAAAACGATTTTAACAGCAGCTGCGTCATGCAACACTGAAAAGGTTAAAAAAAGAATAAAATTACTTGAGAAAGTACCCTGCATTGTTACAGAAACAGAACTTCAAAGAGGACAGCTGGAAAAATTAGGAATAAACAAGGAAAAAATAAAATTAATCTCTCCAGCAGTAGATACTTCTTCTTTTTCGTATCGGCCGGCATCAGGCAATTTTAAGATAATATACGCCAGCTGTCCGACTCGATCACAAGATTTTGATAAAAGAGGAATTTTTATGCTACTAGATTTTGCAAGAAGAAATAGAAGAATACAACTAACTCTTATATGGAGAATCGAAGCAGCCGAAAAAATGGAAGAATTGCTTCGGCGAGAGAAAAACAAAAATATCTTGCTTAAGAATAAAATAATCGAAGACATGAATCAGGAATATGGCAAAGTACATGCAACCATAATTCCTTATACAAAATACGATAATTTTTTGAAATTGATACCTAATTCGGCACTAGAAAGTCTCGCCGCAGGAAAGCCTTTACTGGTTTCTACAAAAACAGAATTGGCGAAAATAGTCGAGAAACATAAATGTGGAGTTACTTTCGATCCTTCCGAAAATAATCTTCAAGAAGCGTTTTTGGAATTAGAAAAAAACTACGAGTTATATCAAATGAACTGTCGTACAACAGCAGAAAAATTATTTTCTAAAGATAGATTTTTACGCGAATATGCTTTGCTCTACCAAGAATTACATTTGAAAGAGATGGAGGAAAGATCATGAGCTATATCTTAAAAAAGTGCTCTTTCTGTAAATCTATAGGGATGCACGAAGTATTCAGAGGAAAAGACGGCAAACTTTACGAAGCCTGCGAAAGATGCAAGGATGATTAAATACAAAAAAAGTAATAGTCATAGACTTTTACCTATGAACACCCAGTCGTCTCCCCACTAACCTTTTAGGCAAGCTAAAAGGTTAATCAAAATCCAGTCAAGTAAGGTTTCGTTTCACTCAACCTTACGAGCAACCGGTAGTTTCTCCACACACCTCACACAGCATACACGTCCCATTCTGCCGTAGTTGTGTCGCTTTGCAGGATTTGCAGGCCATCTTAGTAGAGCTTTCTTCCTTTACCACAGAAACTGGCTCTTCTTCCACAGCTACTGAAACATTCTCCTCTTCAAATTCCTGCAAAAACATTTTCAATTCTGAAATCAGCGGATGCCCTTTCACGTTCAGACTCTTTTCAGCAATAAGAGAAGGAGCAAATCCATTCTGCAATCCTAGATTCACCAGATTCAACACTGCGCTCATCATGGTTTCCTGAGCAGGACTCAAACTGTTAAAGTTATACGATACTTCACCTACTTTTCCGTCCTGCATGAATCCAGACAAGGTTAACATCTGCGGGCCGACTTTGACTTTCTTCCTGATGATTTCTTTTACTGCATATTTTTCTTTTGGCGCAGTCTCCAGCATCTTCTTCAGTTCTGGATGCTGTTCCAAGGTTGCATTCAATGGCTGGGATAATTTAGAACCGTCACGATAGAGAGCAACTGCTTTGATCATCATAGTCCAGGCATCGTAGTATGCTTTCTTGATCTGATCAACAGTCCATTCCGGAGGCATGTTGATAGTTTTGGAGATCGCACCTGAAATGAAAGGCTGAGTTGCAGCTAACATCTTCAGATGACCATATGGATGAATGTAGCGCTTTCCTTTCGAACCGCATTTGTTGGCACAGTCGAATACTTCGTAATGCTCTACTCGCAAATGCGGCGCTCCTTCCAAAGTCATGGTACCGCAGATGTATTCATTAGCCAGAGCGATTTCTGTTTCAGAAAACCCTAAAGCAGTAAGCAGATTCCCTTCCTTACTGTTCAATTTGC
>JBBSWK010000050.1:0-3218 GCA_038046325.1 Nanobdellota archaeon
ATTGTGTTACGAACAAAGAAGCAGTATCAGCTGACCGGATATACTGGAAAATATCTCGGCCCTTGGGGAAAGCGATTGATGATGTTTGCGATGTTGTTTTCCATCTACGGCGCGTTGACTGCCTACCTCATCGGCGAAGGCGAAACGCTTAAAGCAATTTTTCACTGGGGCAATCCGCTCTGGTACAGCTTGATTTTTTTTGCAGTTGCTTTCGTGGTGATCTTTAACGGCGTGAAAGCAGCAGGGAATGCAGAATTGTTTCTGATCCTAATGCTGCTCATAATTATCATAGGCATAGGCATCTTTTCATATCAGGATATCAATGTAAGCAATCTCACCACGTATAATTGGCTCAAATTCTTCGCTCCGTATGGGGTGATCCTTTTCGCCCTGGCAGGCATTCCTGCTATTCCGGAGATGCAGGAGGTGTTGGAAGAAGAAAAGAAGAAAATGAAGAAAGCCATTATCATCGGGTCAGTCATCCCTATTGTATTATATATCCTATTTGCCTTGGTGGTAGTAGGCATCATTGGCCTGGAGAACTTCGAAGCGCTTCAGCCGAATGAGAAGATCGCTACGGTCGCCTTAAGCATCTATTCTTCCCCCATCTTAGGTGTTTTGGCAAATATCGTGGCCATCCTTTCTATGTTTACATCCTTCCTGAGCCTAAGCATCGCCCTGATCGAAACCTATGAATACGACTATGCCTTTCCGCATTCCGCGGCGATGTTGCTGACCTTTTCTGTGCCACTCCTCATTACCTTATTTTCCTTGTCTACATTCATCACTATCATCGCCTTGACCGGTGCAGTCGCCGGCGGATTACAAGCAGTACTGCTTATCTTCACTTTCTGGAAAGCTCGTCTGAACGGCGATAGGATGCCTGAATACGCTCTGGGAGAATACAGATTTTTGGGTTCTTTTTTGATCCTGCTTTTCAGCTTAGGAGTAGCATTAGAATTGATAACTATTTTCTAAATAGTGCATATCTCTAAAATTTATATAATCTAAAGGTTGTTTTTGAGTAACTAATCATGCAAAAAAGAGATGATTTTTATACCGGGGTAAAGGTAGGAGTTTTATACACCAGCGCTGCTGGCTTAGCCTTATTGGGATTTCTCGGTGCTTGTGCTTATGTTTATCATCTGGAGACGCAGACTAAGATAAAGCAATGCCAGGAGCGAGTTGAGCAGCTGGAAGATAAAATAGAAACCTGGTATAAAAAACGCTAATTTTTCTCCATTTTTATAACCAAATACCAATTATCAGCACTGGTATTTTTAGTAATTATTGTAACTTATGAGTAGAAACATTTATATAATATGCCACTCCCTTGTGACAAAATCAACAAACGAGGTTAATCCTACTATGACATACGAAAAAAAGCAAATTGGAGCTGGTTTTGGCGTTGGTGGTATTGTAGGCGCAGGTATCACCGCTCTTCTTATGCACAGCTGTTACGGTACAAAAACTGTTCAACAGAATACTTCTGATTGCAAATCTACAACCCCAGTTATCAACGTTTACTGTGATAAGTCCGATAAGCCTGATTCCAGAAACGGCTATGATGGAAATAAAAATGGTCCCATGTACGGCGGTAAAACCTGTCTGGAAGGACAAAGCTGTTTTGATTCTGATTTAGAAAAGAAACTGAAAGCTTGCTTAGATGAAAATGCTGAATTACGAAAGCGGTCGAAGCATTGCTCAAAATATACGCCTACTACACCAAAGGAATGCCCGCCAGCACCAAGGTGCGCACCAACACCTTATTTTAGACGAGGAGAATAAAAATGAAACTTGAAAATATTGTAAAAACAGGGATTTTTTCTGCACTTGTATCAGCATCGACTGATGTTTACGCACAAGCCCAAAAAGCAACACCTGAACAGATTATAGAACTTAAGCGAATTCAAAATACTGCTACTGATGTTAAAAATAGGGACAATGATATAGATTGGTATCATCAGGAAAAATTAATTGATAGTGGAAAAGCAACTGTTCTTATTGAACCAGTATCAGGACAAGCTGGTTACTGTTTTATGGGATTAGATGGATTCCCGCAAAAATATGACTTACCCGCTGACGAAAGAGAAAAAGATGGAGAATTACGAAAAGCTGAAATGATTCTTAATCTTTCAGAAAAAGACCCAGCTAAGAAATTCTATTTCCCTTGCGATTTGAAAGCGCCAGAAACACTTACCAATCCAGACCCACTTGTTGTACCTGGTCCTAAGACTACAAAAAATCCTTGGAAAAATGGAAAATTAGGGGTTGGTATTGGACCTCAAATCATGGGCACTGCCAAAGATGAAGCAACCCAATCTTATGGAACTTTGCATGGAGCAAGTATTCAATTAACCTACACCCCTTCTGAAAAGAAATTGCCGTGGTTAGGAGTAGCTTTATCCGGCGTTGGAAATTGGAGTGGTATTGATCAAGATCTGGAAGTACCTGCTGCAGACGGGCCTTTAGCTGGCAAGTTAGTGATGAAAGGTAAAGACGAATACAGATTACAAATTATTGGCCTAGGTTTAGGATTTATTGTAGGTGGAGAAATTTACGCAAATGACAAGAATACCTTTGGATTCGGCTTGGAAACAAATAGTGGGATTGTATATGAGTGGGCAACCCACAAGTTCGGTGAAAGTTCTGCCCAATTTATCAATGGAAATTTGGTAGAAGGCACTGACATTTCCAACCATTCTGATGTAGTTGAAAAAAATATTTCACTATACAACCAGTTGGGTGCTCGATTGAGATTTGGCGATTTCTGCCTTACCCCTCTTGGCGGCCTTAAACTTAATCTTTCAAATCTGAAGCCTTATGGGATGGGCGGTTGGAATCTAGGTTATTGCCCTCGGCAGGAGTAAAGATGAGACAAGCATTCAAATTCCTTACTGTACTATTATTCACCGTACTTTTTGCGGCCAGCGCCGCTGCACAAGTGAATTGGCTGAAGCAGGATGGTAAGGTTAACTATTTGGCTTGGAGTGATGGTACAAAGAGCAAATCTATTTTTTCCGGAGATTCTGCGACATTTGCTACAGGGTACTTTGGTTCTACTGCCAGTAAAACAGTAAAATTGACTGTCACTTTGAACAGCGCCAGCGGCAATAATCAAGGAAAGATCGTGAGCACTATTTTCTCTGGTGATGTAGATGTATCCAAAACTCTTGCCTACAAAACCTTTACTGTAAAACCACAAGATTATCAAAATA
>JBBSWK010000051.1:0-1162 GCA_038046325.1 Nanobdellota archaeon
AGTATTTACGGTTCCTGCAAAAAATCTTACTGCAAATTTACTGATTGCTGATTTTATAAAAAAGAAATATAGCAATACCATTATCCTCGGCCCGGATTGGGAATCGTATCAATGGGCAGAGGCGATCGCCAAACGTATCGGCGTGGAATCAACAGTGTTAGAGAAAACCAGATACAGTTCTCGGCACGTGACTTCCAGAATGACCAAACCTGTTGACCTGCGAGGAAAGAACGTAGTGATTGTGGATGACATCATCTCTACCGGACACACTGTTGCGGAAGCAGCAAAGAAAGCTCGAGCTGCGGGAGCTAAAACTATTACCGCTATCGGTGTGCACGGGTTATTAGTGGAAGGCGCTTTAGCGAAGATGAAGAAAGCTGGCGTGACAAAAGTGGTGACCACCAATTGTATCGAGCATAAAACTAACGGAATTGATGTGGCTGAATTGCTGGTGGATGAGTTGAGATGAGAGTTCATTATGAATTAAAGAAAATCCTGAAAAGTGGCTATCCCCTACCATAAAGGGCGGGGATTTCCGCCACTTTTCCTAGACGGATTTTCTACAATCAAATATAGCGAAATCTCTTGCTCGTTCACTAGCATTCATCTCTAAGGATGAATCCTGGAGATTTCTGCTTATTATGAATTAAACTCAATTCTTTGCAAATAATTGTTCCGCATTCTTATATGCAAATTTCTCCCGATGTTCTTCCGGCAACTGTTGTATAAATTTATTTGAAAACTCTATTAACTTAGAATAAAATGCTGGCTGGAATTGGCATTTTGAAGCGGCATTGGTCGCCCACAATACTTGATCTGGAGCTGCAGTAATTATCGGCCCATACTGGCTTATCGCGTGGTTGACTTTACTGTCCCTCACGGAAATAGAACAGCCATATGTTCCCTCGCTTAACATTATTTCTAATTCCGCAGCATAATACAAATTGTTGTGCTTTACCAGTAATTCTTTCATTCCAGCAGGATTTCCATGAACTAAAATCTTGGTCTTAGGATATTGGGAGAGTATGGTTTCTAATTCTGCAGTTTGCCCGCTTCCGATGTGCACAGCAAAAATAAGGTTATTTTTTCCTAAAAAGTCGATAATCTCAGGCAAAGGCGTATCGGTAAGTTTTTTGCTTTTCCAAGGGCCTGGATCGCCAAA
>JBBSWK010000052.1:0-2061 GCA_038046325.1 Nanobdellota archaeon
CTCCAACGCTCGCGTTTCGCATCAGAAGATGCTTCCTGTGTTTCTACTGCATGTTCCATCATAGAGCGGAGAAGATGGAAGAATGCTGCCAATCCGATGAAGATCAGCATGGCCACCGCGATATAGTAGATCATCAACGGCAGCACAATTCCGCGCATGAAATTTCCAATGAACAAATCCCTCAGCTTAAGGAATGATGGCAATACACCTGCTAAGGTGAACATTCCACCAGTCAACCCTATGATAAATATCCCCGGGGGGGATAACACATATCTAAGCACGTCCTTCACTTGCACTCTCACTGAAGCAGGCATAACCAATTCCCAGGTTGTAAAGAATGACTGCACTCCTGCCAACCCAAACAGCACCGCAGCAAAGCCGGTAATCTTATAGAAGAAATAATGCAGCTGTGAATCATAAAAGAATGACAGTAAACCAACTCCAAATAACAAATATGTCAAAAAGATGCCCAATATGTACAAAGCACTGGTTTTAACAATCTCTTCCTTCGTTTTGGTAGCGGAGAGTATCGCCAGGAGAATCAACAACAGCGCTAACATTCCCGGCACGAACATATTCTGCAAGGCATGTGCAGTAACCAAAGAAAAGGTCAAAGTCTCAAGGACATTTGGCGGCTGCCCCTTACCAAGAATGCCTACTGCCATCTGACCGGATGATAGCTCTGGACAAGAAGGATCATCATTATTTTTCACTCCCTCTTCAGCCAATGAGGTGATTGCTTTCGAACCAATCAGATAACTGGCCTTGGAAAACACTACCGGAATAGAATGCGCATCCTCTTCTATGCCATAGGCTTTAAAATAGGCCTGCATCATTTCGTAATTTTTAATATTTCCCCAAACTTCATACTTCTCAAGGCGCAGGTTTGGATACGTAGTCTGCAAGGCTAAGAGAGAAGCACTTGCGGCATCACAATCTTTACATTCCTTTCCATAAAAGTAATAGAGGCAGTCAGTTTGCAGTTCATGGTCTTCCAAGGCCAAGGATAGAGGAAGCAATAGTAGCGTTATTAGAAATACAGTTAAAGTAAATAACTTTGTTGACATCTTCACTCTTCTTAACTATATTATTTGATTTTATAAAGCTTTTTGTTGCAATAAATTAAATAGGTCTTACTCTCAAAATAAGAAAAATGCCCGAATGGAAACCAGATACTACATTTTTAGATTTCCTTCTCGTCAAGTATGCTGCCGGGGATACTGCTTCAGAAGAAATGATCGAAGATATGCGCGCAGGAGAAACCCCACACATCCAAAACATATATAAGTTAGTATACGACATGTTTAAAGAAGAATACAAAGTACACCAAGCGATCCCACAACTAAAATGGTCCTCGAACTAACTGAAGAAAGCTTCCAACCCGAAGTACTCAAATCCAAGCTTCCCGTAATCGTCGATTTCTGGGCTTCCTGGTGCGGCCCCTGTAGGATGCTTGCCCCGATCTTTGAAGAGACCAGCAAGGAATACGCTGGAAAGCTGAAGTTTGCCAAAATTTCTACGGAAGAATATCCTGATATAGCCAGCAGCAACATGGTAACGGGAATTCCCTGCTTGATTGTATTTCATAACGGCGAAGAAGCAGGAAGGATCGTCGGCTTTATGCCTAAGCCGATGCTGAAGCAGAAGATCAATGGAATATTAAGTAAATTGTAAAAACTCCCGCTATATTCTCTATTAACTAAAACTATTTAACCTTCTTTCTCTTTTTCTTTAGTATGGGGGTAAAGCAAGATATCATTGCCTGTTTCTACGACTGCGACCAGACCTTAATACCAGAATATATGCAGGATCCTATGCTTCAGCATCTGGGTGTTGACCCGAAAGAGTTCTGGGACGATAATACAAAATTAAAGCAAGAGGCTACCGCAGCAGATGTGAACATCAACTCTGAAAATTCATATATGATTAATCTCATTCTTTATATCAAAAATGGGAAACTTCCGCCGCTATCTAACGCAGATTTGCAGCGATATGGGAAAGAGCTTATCAAACCCTATCCTGGTCTTCCTGATTTTTTCCTTAGAACCAAAGAAGAAGCGC
>JBBSWK010000053.1:0-3033 GCA_038046325.1 Nanobdellota archaeon
GTCGATGCTAGAAACGACTATGAATTCGAAGTAGGTAGATTCAAAGACGCCTTAAAACTGCCTATTCAAAATTTTAGAGAATTTCCTCAACAGGCCATCAAAGAATTAAAACAATACCAAGACAAGAAAATCGTCCTCTACTGCACCGGGGGCATCCGCTGTGAAAAAGCATCTGCCTATCTGAAAGAACAAGGTTTCCCGCAGGTCTATCAGATTGAAGGCGGCATCATCAATTATGTAAATCAATTGCCTGATACGTACTGGGAAGGCGGCTTATTCGTCTTTGATGACCGCTTAGTATCCGATCTAGGGTCACCGATAACCTTCTGCAAAATGTGCGAAAAAGACTGCGAGCAATATACTAACTGCCATAATCTCGATTGCGATAGATTATTCATCTGCTGCGAAGACTGTCAAGCAAAAATGAACAAAACCTGTTCAGATGAGTGTAAAAACGCTCCCAGACAAAGAAAAATTAGAAAGAATAATGAGCATACAAAAGTAATAGGCATGGTCGAGAATTATTATCCAAAAGCTCAGATAGCATTAATCAAGACCACTCACTCTCTTAATATTTATAACACTATCTCCATAGCAGGAAAAACTACTAAAAATGTAATACAAGAAGTCACGGAAATGCGCAGTGAAGAAGGGGAAGATATACCTTTTGCTCCAGGTGGAAGTTATATCACTATTCCTGTACAAGAAAAAGTAAGAAAAAATGATAAAGTAGTGTTGTGTTAAAGCTATAAAAGAGTTGGAAAGAATGAATCTGAAAGATATTATGTATGCTTCAGCCTTATCAACAATCCTGGTTACCCAGGGTTGTACGGCATTGCCTGACCTAAAAAGCCCCGAAGCCAGAGCCCGGCTGGAAGGCACTTACAGAGGAGTTCTTGATGGGAACAAAGTCAGTTATAAAGTGAGTAAATATAGATGCGCAGCCCTGGTTGACTTTTGGACAGGAATCACTCTTATCGTAGATAACGATTGCGATAATACTGCTGACTTTATGAATCTTCAGGATCGAAAATATCTTCTAGAGACCGGCAAGGCCAAAGACGTAGATGAAGTCTTAGAATCCATCCAGCGGAACTTAGTCAAGCCGGAATATAAAGTTAAATAAAGCTTCTCTAGTCATGAAAGTGCGGGAACATGAAAACCAGCAACGACTTGTTTTCAGTTCAGAAATATGGTAGTTTCCATATTTCTTGAAAGCGTCTCACCTCGCTCTAAAGAGCGAGGCTTGAAAAGAGACGCTTTCTAATCCCCGCACTTTGTGACATAAATAGGCTAGAAAGCATTCGCACGA
Source organism: Nanobdellota archaeon (assembly GCA_038046325.1). Taxonomy (GTDB): domain Archaea; phylum Nanobdellota; class Nanobdellia; order Woesearchaeales; family GW2011-AR9; genus JACPIL01. The sequence goes on from JBBSWK010000053.1 coordinate 1,313, forward strand.
AAAAGCAACGACTTTTTCGGCGTCCCAGAAAAATCGTTGTTTTTCTGAAGACATCCTCGTCTTAAAAAGACGAGGCTTTCTGCCTATTTAATGTAAACATGGATACGCTCATTAAGCTCAAGCAACTTGAACAAGAAAGCATCGCCCGAGGCATTCCTATCCTTGGCTCCAAAAAAGGAGCTTGGCTGCTGCAGAAAATTCAGCAAGTCAAACCGCAACAAATTTTTGAACTGGGAACTGCTAACGGGTACAGCGGCTGCATTCTCGGCAGTGAAGGAGCTGAATTAACAACCGTTGAAGTGAATGCCATCATCGCTGAGGAAGCCCGGCAGAACTTCAAGAAGTACGGAATCAAGGCGCAGGTGCTTATGGGAGATGCGGTAGAGATCGTCAAAAGATTGGCTACAGAAAAACCAGCATATTATGATCTCATTTTCATCGATTTTGCTAAACACAAATATCTGGCGGTGTTGGAAGACTGTATAAAAATAGTCAAAAAAGGCGGCTTTATCATCGCCGACAATATCACTATGGATGGCTGTCAAGACTATAAGGAGGCGGTATTGCATCATCCGCAGTTGAAGACAGAATTAATTCCCATTAAAGACGGATTGAGTAGTAGCACGAAGACTCTGTCACTACGTTCCGAGCTTGCCTTATAGGCAAGTTTAAAAAACAGCTTAATTCTTAACTTTTCACGGACCCGTCGTCTAGCCTGGATAGGACAGCTGCCTCCTAATCTTATGATGAGCTCCTGAGTAATCCTTCTATAGGATGAAGAGAGTTAACTGAAGATGCGTAAGCCGCAAATCGGGAGTTCAAAAGCCTGCTACTTGAAGTAATGGGGCATGAAAGTCTTCCCGGGTCCGCTTTTTACCACAATCTTTATAAAAGTATGAGCCTCCGTTTAGAGAAGAGGCTGATTCTTGTTTTAGGGGGGAATAAAATGATTTTATACCAATTAGATAATCGAGAAGAAGATAGAACAAACATTTATGCCCGAAATTCACAACACATCGTTGAGCTCGTAGAATTATATGCTAAAAGATTGACTCCCGAAGAAAGAAATCATCCCAAATTAATGAGCTGGTTAAAGCCGAACACCATCAGTAAAATAATTGAAGTTGATTCCGGAGTCCTACGATTTCAGGCCGGAATGATAAATACGGCATTAGAAGGAAATTTATTTGAAGAACTTCCGGTCACGAGCGACTTTAAAGTACAAGTAAATTTAGAATCTCTGCCCTATTTCGATACCATGAGAGCAGGCCTCCTCAAAGAAGAGAACAAAAGGGGCCAGTTATACAAATTCCATAATAATCATGGATTGTTTGCCAGCCAAAATTATTTACCGCAAGATATTGCAGAGGCTGTCGTGAAATATGACTTAAAGTCTCTTTACGAAAAAGCAGAAGAGACCCTAGAAAGAATTACTTCCTTGAAACACCCAAGTCTTTACGTAGGGATTAAAAGGAGATAATTTTTCCTTTTTACCCACTCCTCCTCAACAATCTTTTTAAACTCTCCTTCATCAAAAGAAAGTATGGCCTCCATCTTCGATTATTTCACCCAAGGTTCCAGAATTTTTGCTACTGGCTGGAAAAATAAGATCCTTCCTAAAAAATACTCTGGTGATGCCGAAGAAATCTGCGAACAGATCGTCAATGACTGCTGGAACGGCCGTTACCTTCAGACTTCCACTACTAATTTTCCCCAATTCT
>JBBSWK010000054.1:0-3254 GCA_038046325.1 Nanobdellota archaeon
TGCGGCTGACTAAGTTTCCTACCACGGTTTCAAAAGTATTGTTCTTCACTTCTTCAGCTAAAAAGGCTTTCATTTTCTGGCGCAGTTGTTTTTGTACAGACCGCTGCGCCTTGCTTTGGGTAACCACTAAAGTCTTGATTACCACATTTTTTCCATCTTTGGTCTTAAACACTAAGTAATCGTCAAGGCGATTGGTATTCTTGCGCACCATTCTTTTAACTGAAGTGGCAGTCAATTCATATCCTGAAGCAGAAGCTTTCAAAGTAGTACCGTCAATTTCATCTACAGTAAACTTAACATAGGCATTCTGATCCTTAACATTGCCAGTAACATCTTTTAAATTGATTTTAATATTCCTTCCCATGGCTGTTTCGGGAGAAGTAAGATACGTTTCACCCAATTCCATCTGCCCGAAGAGCTTTGGGCCCACTATCCTGTACCATACTTTGCGTGCGGTGTTAACCCGTGCTAATCCTTTCTTTGATTGGTCTTTTGACATGCTTAAAATCCTCCAGATTTTGGCGCACCAAAAATCGTTTCACGATTTTTCAGTGTTTTTTTGTTCTCTTAAGCCCGAATTGTTAGTTTAGATACATGAAAATCTTTTAAGATTTTCTGTACAGAAAGCCATTTTGAGCTTATTTGGGCTTTCTTGTACCCGATAAGGCTAAAACCGTGGTTTATTTAAAAAAGTTTGGATTCTGAAATGAAATATAGAAAAAGTCGTGGCCATGGCCAAGAGGTTTCCAATCCTGTCGTAGGGTTTCACGAAGTGAATACCCTACTTGAAGACGTTCGCCTAGTGTAGCAGGCAGACGAAACCTTTATATATAAAGTTCTTGGAAAAGCACCACCCCATGAAACCACTCCAAGTTGCGGTAGAATATGAACGAGGACTGCATCACGGTACTAATTTTACCGTAGCAGATCTTGCGCCCCAGTTCTTATCACATTTGCTCAATAAAGACGAAAAGAGAGGAGAGGCTAAAGCTTATTTTGTAAAAGAAGGAACTTGTCATCAGGTTGAATTTAATTCACTTCCCGCCTCTTCACTTACTGAACTCGTTCGAGATTTTCTCAAGGCTGAAGAAATCAGCGACCGGATCTCTGCAGAATTGGGAGTAGTGAATATATCCATCAGTGAGACTGGAGCAGGAATAGCTAAAATAAATGATTATGATGAAAAAGTAATAAATCGAATTCGCGGCTATCAAACCATATTCGGAAAAGAAGCTGTCCAAAAGCTCATTCGTATCTCCGGGATTCATATCCATATAGACCAATACCAGGATCGCTTAGTCGACCAGTTCAATGTTCTGACTGCCTTGCGACCGACTATTGCCCTTACCTCAACTTCATCTATTTCTCATCAAGGAGAAAACTCTGTCAATTGCCATCGCTACATTACCATTGCTGATCCAATAGAAGGCGTCTTCGCTGCGATTCCGGAAGAACGCAGATATATCAAGTCCATGGAAGATTTGGTAAAGAGAGATAAGGATCGATACGAAAAATGGGTAGCTGCATTTGCTTCTACATGGAATCGCCACGTCGCTGAAGGCCTTCCTCTTACTTATAATCTCAATACCTTCAAAAAAAATTTTAACATCGAAAACACCGGGTATCCAGATGTGCGTTTCCGCCCAAGGATAGGGAAAGGAACCTACGAACTGCGCATCAATGACACTGCACCGCTAGATATCGTAATGGCCCAAGCCGCTCTGGTCTTTGGGTACATAAATAGAATCATGCAAGAAGGAATTCCTGTAGAAATGTCTCAATCTCAACAGCATCAATTCCATTCCAGGAAAGTCCTCCTTCCTTCTTCAGAAAAATGGGATGAGTATACATCCTATGCTGTCCAAAGCGGTCTACAAAATCCTGAACTTAATCAGTATCTTTACAGCCTACTCGAGTTTGCAGAACAAGGGTTGCCTGAACCAGAACAGCACTTCTTGCAGCCATTCTACAATCTGCTATCAGAAGGCAACATAGCTTCACAATTACTTCATCGCCTTGGCCACAAGCCGCACTATTCGCCAGCGGAAGCTGCTCTCGCCAATCAATGGATGTGGGAACGGCATAAGAAAGGCGTTGCCGATATACAAGAAAGAACTAAACCAAAAAACTGATCCACATGTGCCGGATACTCGTCGCTTCTGGAAACATTGATGTTCCAAAAATTCTCGAAAGCATCACCCTCATGGCTAGCGATAACAATTCGTTCCATGAATTAAACGAGAAAAATCAAGGAAGATGGAAGCATGCTGATGGCTGGGGAGTAGCATATCCAGATAAAAAAGGAAGTTTCCCGATCAAAAAATCTCCAAAAGCAATCTTTGATGATCCAGAGGTAAAAAAACTAAACAAGATTACAACTAACTTTCTCATCGCCCATGTCAGAAAAAAAGCAGGCAGCGAAATCTCCATCAACAATACCCATCCCTTCAAAGCGCAGCATCCATTGTTAGGAGAATGTATTTTCTGCCATAATGGGGTTGTTGAAGATGAAATTACCTTTGCTCCACACTACCAAACCGAAGGCAAAACTGATTCAGAAAAGATATTTTATTCCATTCTCAGCGATATTAACTCCGACAAACCACTGGAAGCTATGCAAAATACTGTCCGCAACAATCTCAAAAAATACAGCAAAACCAAAGGAACGAACATTGTTTTAGCCACAAAAGACAAAACTTATGTTGCCATGAGGAAGAATGAATTGCCAAGATATTACGGCATGATGCTAGGCCGGGGAAAAGACTTTGTGCTGGTCAGTTCAGAAAAGCTTAAAATGTTCCCCGATATTTTGTGGACATCTCTCTTGCCTGGAGACGTGGTGACCATCAACAACGGAACAACCCAGTATTCCATCAACAGAGAAAAGATTCCACTGCTGCAAAAAATAAGTGCCTTAATTACAAGATAGATCTCAAAAATAAAAATGGAAATCAAAATATATACGATACCTACTTGTCCTTGGTGCGCTAAGGGAAAGGAATGGCTGAAGAAAAAGAAGATTACATTTCAAGACTGCAATGTAGCTGAAAGCCAAAATGGCCAATTTAGAGATGAACTTCTTGAGAAGTCAGGCCAAATTAGTGTGCCGGTCTTTGACTTCAATGGCGTAATTGTGATCGGGTTTAACGAGTCGCGTTTGGAAGAGGCCTTAGAGAAGGCGAAGAAGAAGTAGGTGAATTAAGTCATGAAAGTGCGGGAAAGCGTCTCACCTCGCTCTAAAGAGCGAGGCTTGA
>JBBSWK010000055.1:0-2507 GCA_038046325.1 Nanobdellota archaeon
GAAAAACCTACATAGTTTCCTTGCAGGAAACTGCAAATATTCCGCACTTTGCACATCTGCGTTCTAATCCCAAAAGCAGTACCGGAAGACTTGATGCACAAGCACGATTGCTCACTGATGGAAATCCACATTATGAATCTGTAGCCGGTCCGTACAGTGGAAGAATGTATTTAGAAATTGTCCCCAACTCTTTTGATCTTATTCTGAGAAATGGAGAGGCATTAAATCAAGTTAGATATTCCGTTGGTAATCCTATTATGGCTGATGATGAAATTTATGCTGTGTCCATGGGACTGGCGACCATGAATCGTTCCTTTATCTATTCTAAAGAGGGAAATATAGGTAAACCAAAGATAGATTCTGGAATTGTCCTGACCGCGGATCTTACCGGAGAGCATACTAATTCCAATATTATAGCCTATCGGGCAAAAAAAGATTGCCAGCAGCCGATTGATTTTCAAGCGGTTGGGAAGCATCCTTTACATAAATACTTTGAGGTGATTGAAAAATCTAAACATAATAAAGAACTCAAACTAGAGCCAGGATATTTTTACTTGCTTTCAACCAATGAAGCGGTCTGCTTGCCGCCGGCCTATGCTGCGGAATTGTCTCAATTCGATCATCGCGCCGGAAATGTGACTTGGCATTACGCTGGATTTTTTGATCCTGGGTGGGGATATTTTCCTGGAGAAGAAAAACAGGGCAATACCATTACCCTTGAAGTCAGGGTACACAATAAAGCAGAAATTATCCGCCATGAGCAGCCTATCGGGGTCATGAAGATAGAGCGTTTGTCAAGTATCCCCTTATTTCCTTACGGGCAGGGAAGAAGCTCAAACTATTCTCGCCAGATTGGTGTCCGTTACGGAAAACATTTCTATGAATAGAGTAGAGTTGCAATAACTTTATAAAAAATGGTCTTACTGCTTTTTTATGGCTAAAATAGGAATTGTAGGAGCCGGTTTTTCTGGGCTCACTGCTGGAAATTACCTCGCTGCCCAAGGCCATGAAGTCATCATTCTTGAAAAACACGATAAAGTCGGCGGAGGTGCGCAAAGCTGGGAGAAAGCAGTCAAACCGCTCGGCTTAAAATACATTGGCGAATCTATCCATGTTCTCTCACATCTCGATCCAGGCAAGGAGTTACGCAAGACCTTAGAAGGTGCCGGCGTAGATTTTGAAAAAGCAGTAGGTGAATTAGTAAGACCGGCAAACTTTGCTCGAGCAGTTACTCGCGAAGGTGAAGTAGTGATGCCTAATTCTAATGTAGAATGGGAAAAAAATCTAGTAGACAAATTTCCTCAGGAAGCAAAAGGCATCCATGCGTTTTTCCAGAACATGCGTTCTATTAACGCAGAAAGATACGTCGACACCAATCCGGGATGGAAAAAGAATCTTCTGGAGCTGACCGCAACTATGCCAAATTATCTTTCGTTTGTGAATGCAGCCGCGCAGGGACTGTGCCGTCCAGGCCTGGCCGCGGGATTTCTGTTTACTCCTACTTGGGATAAAGTGTTGGACAAATATTTTTCCAGTACCGAATTAAAAGCTCACTTCCAGCTCTTGAACGGCTATGTAGGTCTAAGTTCCAAAGAATGCGCCAGCAATCTGATGAAAGTAGCGTTGGCGTTCTACACTATAAATGGCGGAGCACAGATGCCAAAATACGGAAGCTTCCAAAAGATTCCTGAAGAGATGGTACGGACATTAGAGCGAAAAGGAGGAAAGGTATATACTCATGTTGGAATTGATGATTTAATTATCAAAGAGGAAAAAGTAAAAACTCTGGTCGTAAAAGCAGAAAAGAGCGTTAATGGACTTACGAAAGGAAACTTTTATAATTTTGACGTCGATGAAGTCATCTGGACTGCCGATCCTATTACCTTGGTTCGCTACGCTGAAAAACATCTGCCTTCCAGTTACGCCCAAAAGATCCGCCAGCTGGAAAAATCTACTTCCTTGACCGGATTCCATGCTATTGTTGATTCCCATCTAGAGTATTTCAAAGAGCTTTTTGATGTCGCTTCTCTAGTCGTCGCTGAAACGTTCGCTGATATCGATGACCCCAACAAGGAATTGTACCTTACTGCCCCAACCTTGCACCGAGAAGGATTGATCTATGACTTCCAAGGAAATCCGGTTGAAGGAAAACATGTTCTTAATTTTTACGTGCAAGATAGAAATCGTGATGGGTGGATCAACGGAAGAAAAGAAAGTGGGGGCAATAAAGGTGACTATAATCAAGAAAAGATGAATTTTATGCGAGAGAAGATAAAAGTTATCGACGACATCCTGGGCACAGATCTACAGCACCGCATACTTCATATGGATCCGCTGACCGCTGCGACGGTGGCCAGATATATGAACAATCAAGGAGAAGTTTATGGAGTAAAATCTACCCCTGGTCAATTTGTTCCCAACAACCTGTCTAAAATTACTCCTTTGAAGAATGTGCTACTGGCCTCTCATTATACTTTTGGCGCCGGCGGAGTCCCTGGTGCGCTCAA
>JBBSWK010000056.1:0-1323 GCA_038046325.1 Nanobdellota archaeon
AGTAGGTTCAATTTCCATGACCGGCCACAGCGGCGGCGGTTCTGCATTGAAACTGGCGGCAGAAGTTGGCGCACTTGCTGAGCTTGATGTTAATAAAATAACTTTCTCCGATGCTGACTATGGTTGGCAGGGTGTCGGATCTTCTCTATACGTTTAGAGAACTTTGCAAAATTAGCAGTTCCACAAAACCTTTGAAGTCATACTACTTTCTTTTTCTTTGAGGTGTTATTGATGGATACATTAACTGATTTTGCGCTCAAAGAGAAATATGAGAAAGTACGACAACTTCGTTCTCGTCTTGATGAAATGAAGAAACTTATTGATTGGAATAAATTTCTAGCGTTGTTTCCAACTAAAGAAACAACAGTAGGAAGACCAGCTTACGAGATTATGCTTAAATTAAAGTGTCTTTTCTTACAAAGTTGGTTTGGTATCAGTGATCAAGAATTAGAATATCAGTTGTATAATCGTCTTGACTTTCAGCAATTCTTAGACTTCCCACGGTCTATTCCCGATTATTCCACCATCTGGAGATTCCGTGAAGAACTTACGGAATCAGATATTATTGACAATATTTGGGAGGAACAAAAAAGACAGTTCTCTCAACATAATATTACCGTTAAGGAGGGTAAAATTCAGGATGCTTCTTTCATTGAAGCTGATCCAGGCAAGAAAAATTCTGGAATGGAAGGAAGAGGTCGAGAAGCTAAAACTTCTAGAAGTAAGGATGGTTCTTGGACAAAGAAAAATGGAAAGAGCTACTTTGGATTTAAAGCACACACTTTAATGCAAAAAGGATCAAAGTTAATTGAACAAATTGCAGTAACGACTGCAAAAACACATGATAATAAAATTGATCTTGCTGGAGAAAATGATCTTGTTTATCGAGATAGGGGTTATTCTGGTTCAAAAACAAAAGCAAGGGGAGATGGAACGATGAAGAAGGGAAAACTTTCTGAAAAGCAGAAACTTCGCAATAAACGAATTGCGAAGAAAAGAGCAGAAGGAGAGCACCCTTATGGCACTATTGAAAGAAGTTTTCATGGAGGAAAAACTAAGTTGACAACTATTGCAAGAGTATTTGTGCAACAAGTGTTTGTAGGGATGGCTTACAACATTCATCGATTGAGATTTTTAGTTAATGGATAGCGAAAGCTCTATTCTTGGAACCAAAAAGAGAGAGAAAAAGAAGATTAAAGGGAGCAAAATAAGACGTTTTGCTTGGTTTAGAGTTTTTATCACAGAGAAAGTGAATTATTCAAAGTTCTCTGAAGTAATTATGTCTGCGTTGGCTACATGGAAACTAAGAGGAATGAATACGTT
>JBBSWK010000057.1:0-2051 GCA_038046325.1 Nanobdellota archaeon
CTGGATCATCCGACTTTCCTAGAAAGGGGGCATTGCTAATTAAGAAACCCTGGTCATCTTTCTTGACGTGATGGAGCTCTTTTTCTACTAAAATCTTCAGTACTGCTTTTTCTTCCTTGCTTAAAGGCATCATGAGAGGGTAAAGACGGAGGGGTTTTATAAAGATTTTGTATGGAAAATGTTGTCTGGAGTATAGTAATTCTTTTATAAAGATTCATGATAAATCTGCATGGCTTCTTGCGTGTTAAAATTCTTTTTCCCAACCAGTAGGAACCAGTATTTTCTTTTTACATGTTCTGTGAACGGCAAATCCTTTATATTCGTAGACTTTCTGTTTCCTTAATTTACCGGGTCTCAGAAAACTAACAATTGTATATTCTTTACCTAATGAATCCACTTTTTTCTTACATGCTTCACATTTTTTATAGCGGAACTTTCCAAATTTTTTAAGAGAAAGCAAGCGCAGAACTGCTTCTTTTTCCTTTTTTAGAGAAGGAAGACAGGAAAAACCGTGCTTTAATACAGGCGTATATCTCTTCTTGAGAAGATCCCTATAAGCGTACTTATCACAATCGATATCATTACAACTACCTTCCAATGCCCACGTAATCTCTTCTAAATTTTTTTCTAAAAAGGAGTATTCTTCACGATCATCAACCATTACTGTTATCTGAGAAGTTCCTATTTATTAAACTTTTAGTAAGTCTACCCCTCATAAAAACTCAATTCCTGCGTCTGTTCATCCACAAAAACGTGTGCTTCCGGATGCTCCGCTAGATATTTCTTGCGTTTCTCTTCCGGCATATCATGTAAAGTCCCCCGGCCGCTGATTCCTACCTGCGGAGTTTTCAATCGGTAATCTTCGGAAGTAAATTCTTTTCCGGTCTTCAAATATTCTTCATACAACTGATGGAATTTCGGAAAGTCTATCCACGTTTTCCACACTCCATCTACTTTGTATTTCTTTTTTGCAAACATCACTACCCTGGAAGCAATATGTTCAGAAACAATTTCATATTCCGGCAGATGTTTTACTAATTCTTTAGAAAATACCACCACTTCTTCATGCAGGGGCATATTATCTTTGCTTAAGCGCTGTTGAGAAGGACCGACATGCATGTATGCTTTGACTTCGATAAAATCAGGACTTCCTCTGTTAATTAGCTCTGCATACTTATCTAATGCCATCATGTTAACATGCTTGATCATAGTCAACCGGATACACGTTCTCTGTTTCTTCTGCGCTAAATAATCTAAACTTAACAGCATCCTCTCCCAGAAATCGGGGAACAAGGGCTTGTCTACTTCTTTAAGCATTTCTTTCGTTGGCGCGTCTACACTGCAGTACAACTGAGTGATTGGTTTCAGATTCTTGATATGTTCCGGATATTGTGAATTAGTGACTAAAAAGGTAGAGATATGATCTTTATGGAATCCGTCAATCAGTTCGTTCATCCGAGGATACGTGATTGGCTCGCCGGTCAATGATAAGGCTACATGTCTGATTTCAGTGGATTTTTCATACGCAGTTTTATTGGCTACCGGAGATCCTTTAAAGCCGATCAGCAATTTGTGGTGTGCTTTCTTACTTTCTTCCAGAATCATGTTCGGCTCATCAACGCCCCATTTCCATTCCTTGCTGACTGGCGCTTTATATCCCCGCCAGCAGAACGTGCATCGGTTGGCGCAGCTAATACTAGTAGTCATCTGCATGCACTGATTGCTCATGATGCCGTAGAACTTTAACTTGTAACAGCCGCCTTCCCCATTGATCATGTTCTTGGTCCAGCCGCAGGTTTTGACCGCGCTGTGGCTGCCGACGATGCGATATTGCTGCTTTTCAAGTTCTGCTTTGGCTTCTGGGGTGAGCATGGAAAGTATATTTTGGAGCCTACTTAAAAATGTTTTTAAAGAATAATTGTTTACCTAAATCCCATGAAACCAAAATGCCCTCAATGCGGCTCCAGCAACGTCAAGATACATAAAGATGATATAGAATTCCTGACCTGCAAGGACTGCGAATACGACGAGCTGGTGGAAGAGACTTTTGT
>JBBSWK010000058.1:0-1994 GCA_038046325.1 Nanobdellota archaeon
CGGAATCCAATATTGCTAAACTATTGAATCTTCCTATCTCTACGGTCCATTATCATTTACAAAAACTGCAGGAAGCTAATCTTATCTCTGCAGAAGAATTCCATTACAGCCAGAAGGGTCGGGAAGTTTTGCATTACAAATTGGCGAATAAATACATTATTATCACTCCGAAAGCTGTATCTGGATTAAAAGAGAAATTAAAAGGGATTTTGCCTGCAGCTCTTGCTGCTTTAGGAATAAGTGCGGTGATTAAGTTTGTCCAAACTTCTCAAGCGGTTCCAACATTTGAAGCAGCAGAATCCTTGGCTGCCGATACTTCTCAAGCTTTAGTTCAAGAAGCCAGTTTGAAAATGGCACAGGAAGATCCGGTTGCAGCACAGCCAGATATTGCTTTATGGTTTTTAGTGGGAAGTATGGCTGCTTTGTTGATTTACTTGTTAGTAGAATTAATCAAAGAAAAAATCAATAAATAAAAAATAAAATAAATTTACTTCTTCTTAGCATCAGTTTTCTTAAACTTCTTCCATCCCAGCCATGCCAATACTGCAACAACAGCATATGGAAGTAATCCGACTAACAGCTTCAGCAGGTTGTTCAAGCTCTGGATAAATCCTGTTACCAGTTCTGAAAACTTCACCAACACTGCATCAACATACTCAGACTGTTCTTCTGTAATAGTCACATACAAGGTTGAGTACGTAACTCGTTCACCAGTACTTTGCAGCTGTTCTTCCAGATACTTGATAGTTCTTTCCTGGTTAAAGATGCGGTCGCTTAATTGGATTTTGTCTTCAACAGTAGTCGCTTCTGACAACATCTGTTTATAGCGAGCTAATCGTTCTTTCTCAGAAGCCAATTCACTTTCTAAATCTACAAACTGTTCGGTAATATCATCTGCGCTCTCGCTGAATGAAGTCACTTCACCGATATCTTTCAATTGGTTGACTAACGCTTCATATTTTCCTTCTTCTACCTTAATGGTGTAGGTTCCGGAATAGTACGATCTTCGTCCATCGCCGTAGTCATACTTCTGGGCATTTTCGTTCAACAAAAATGCATCAGCAGTCTTGACTATTCCCTTCAACTTGCTTTCTGCTTCTTTAAACGATCCTCGTTCTACTTCGGTAGCCAGAGAAGCGGTTTTCGTTACTTTTCTGTCTTCCACTTCAGGCGCAAATCCGCTATCGTAATATATCGGTGAAGGTATACCTATTCCTATCTTGCCTACTGCAGCTGATTCAGTATAATCTCCTCCATATGCTCCTCTGGTTTGAAATACTCCTTGCTGTAATGTCTCCGTTGCCGGCAAACCCATAAACAATACTAACACCACTGCTAACAATAACACAATAAGCCAGTTCTCTTTTATCCTTTGAAATTGTTCTTTAATAGTCATGGTTATACCTCCATTTAGCTATTCTAAACCTAGAAAATTAAAACTAATATATAAATGCTTTAAAGAGTTCGAATGGGATTGAAGTTAAAAATCACTCATATTGCCACACTTTTTCCGCTAATTCTGTAAGTTTATGTTGAAGTTCAGCTGAATAGGTATTAAATTCTTTTTGTAAGTCTCTTCGCCCCTCTCTACTTAATCTATAATGAGGTAAGTCCCATTCTCCATGCAGATAATGGTCATAGAAGAAGAAAGTGTCATCAATTGCGTTATTGGAAATCCTTAATCGTGGATTTTCACCTGAAACAGCCCTTAAACCTCTGGCAAAATCCTCAATTCGAAAATTTCTCTCTCCTGGCTTTAAAAGAACAAGGTTTAGTATGATTTCGCTATGCGTTAAATCATCAAGAGTAGTTGCAGACATCTTATTTAAGGTTTCGTCCTTTCCGGATCTCTGGGCAACAACACCGCCTCTCTGATATTATCCAACCCTAATAACTTATGAGTAATTCTATCCAATCCAAATCCAGCTCCGCCGTGCGGAGGAACTCCGTACTGAAAGATTTCTGCATACTCTGTCATTTTGTCTAAATCCAAC
>JBBSWK010000059.1:0-1246 GCA_038046325.1 Nanobdellota archaeon
TAATTCAAATGGTTCCAGAACTTTGTAATCGATGACCGTGAATTCTTTTTCTAACAAATTTCTGATCTCGATAAAAATGTCTTTGTTCTTGCGTTTTATATCAATGCTCCTGGCTTTAACCGCTAACAAGCCATAACCGCCTTTCTTGAGGAAGAGCTTACAATTCTTGATGAAAATCTCTGCTTGATTCTTTTGGGCGATGTCCTGATAAACAATATCTACTCCGGAAACGCGTTCGAGATATTCTTCTGGATGATTGGCATTAGCCAGAAGCGGGATAATATTCTTTCGCTGCTCAGAGAGGAATACTAAATCGCGAATGACTCGAGGTGCGGGATCTACGCCGAAAATACGTCCTTCTTGGTTGACCATGTCGGAAATGAATGAGGAAGTATATCCGTGGGAAACTCCCAGATAGAGTACAACATCTCCTTTTCTGATGCCTGCGTTAGTGCAGCCTTTCATGATCATGGCAGCCAACTTACTTCGGGTTGGATCGAATTCGCGGTATTCTCCATCTTTCTCTTTGAAAGTTCGTTCGTCAAAATGTTTTTTTCCCGGCAGGATGCTTTTAGTGTATAATCTCCTGCCATCGGAGTAGATTTCAAAGATTTTATGTGGTTTGATGCTGCTCATGGTTATTTTTTTATTGTAATTTTGCCTCCAATTCTGTTCTGTAATCTAAAGCTTTGAATTCGCCTTTGAAAAAGTCTAAGCGTGCACATAGTGATAATTTGTCTGCCAACATTCTTGCTGCCTTTCCTTTTTTATCTAGTGGTGCATTCTGGATGAAAGGATGATTGATTATGACGCCATATTTAGGCGATCGTGACCCGGTCTTCAAATGCCTGAACAATGCTTTTTCCGCTCCGAGGAGCTGAACAGTTGAGGCCGGCAACATAGCAAGATGTTTCAATCCTTTTCCTAACTCTATAAGTCTGGCGGCAATGGTTGCACCGGCTAGCTCTAAGAGGTTTGGGCAGTATTTGGTCATGATTTTCTCGAGATAGAGTTCGTGCTGTTTTCGTAAGGCGTAAATAGAAAGTATTCTTCCTGCTAAGAGTTTCATCTCTTCTAAATCTGATTCGGACAAGTCTGCACCAAAGCTTTCTGATTCACGTTCTTGTTCTAAAACCAATTCGACGTATTTTTCATGATTTTCGATCTGTTCGGAAAGTTCAGGATAGTATAAACTGTACCATTCTCGTAATCGCTTTGACATAGTGTTGGCAATTTTGTCTAATTC
>JBBSWK010000060.1:0-2486 GCA_038046325.1 Nanobdellota archaeon
TTGTAGGTGATTCCTATCCGCATGGAAAATATGATTCAGCTGCGACAGAAGGCCGGCCGTGATTATATCAGCGTGGAAGAATTGACCAAAGTTACCGGCTTCTCTTCAGAAATTATTACCCAGGCTTTGCTGGATCTTGAACCTTTTTCCTTAGATAATGTTCAGACTCAGGAAGATGAATCTTCTCGACTAAGTTTTCATTCTGTTCTTGAAGATAAAACTTCTGTTTCTCCTTTAGAGCAGGTTTTTCAGGCTCAACAAAACGATCTTCTTTATCGTGCCTTAGAGTCTACTTTAAGCTCTCGTGAATTAGATCTGATTAAGAAGCGCTGCGGCTTTGAAGGGGAGGCAAAAACATTAGATCAGATAGGGGCTGGCTATGGCTTAAGCCGGGAACGCATCCGACAACTGGAAAAAGAAGTGTTGCAAAAACTGCGGAAAAATCGCTATGTGCGGGAACTTGGCCTGACTTTAAAGGAATAAAACAACTTACTAATCCCATAGAATAATTTTTAAATACCTCTCTTCTTACCATCTCCCATGAAGTTTGCAGATTATAAGGCTCAGTCGCTTGAACCGCAGATTTTAGAATTCTGGAAGAAAAATAAGATTGTTGATTCTCTGCGCAAGCGCAACCAGAAAGGTAAGAAATTCTATTTTTTGCAAGGGCCGCCGTACACTTCAGGACACATTCATTTAGGACATGCCTGGAATATGGCGCTAAAAGATATGGTCTTGCGCTACAAACGCGCTCAAGGATTTAAGGTCTGGGATCGCATGGGCTACGATATGCATGGCCTGCCTACGGAACAAAAAACCATGGCCAGGCTGGAGCTCCGCAACAAAGAAGATATTGAAAAATTTGGGATAAAGAAATTCACTCAGGAATGTGAAAAATTCTGTATTGAAATGATGCACAAGATGGATGAAGATTTCCAACGTTTAGGAGCAACCTTAGATTTTTCCGATCCCTATCAGCCTATCACAAAAGAATTCATGGAAGCAGAATGGTGGCTGATCCAGCAGGCGCATGAAAAGAAAAGATTGTACCAAGGCCTGCGTACCATGCACTGGGATGCTGCGACCCAGACTGCAGTGGCGAAGCACGAATTAGAATACCAAAAAATTACTGATACTTCTATTTACCTCAAATTCCAGAGCAAAGAAGATCCCAAGAAATATTATCTTATCTGGACCACTACTCCTTGGACCATTCCACTTAACTTAGCGATCATGGTGAATCCTGATCTGCAGTATGTCGAAGTTTCCGTTGATGGAGAGACTTTGATAGTGGCTGAAACTCTGGTTGGCTCGGTCTTAGGCAAAGCCAAAGTGTCGAAGTATAAAATAATCAAAAAATTCAAGGGCTCAGTTCTTGAGGGAAAAAAGTATCTTCATCCTTTACATACGCAGAATTATCTTCCAGCAGAGCTGCAAAAAAATCCAAAATTATTCTCCATCCTGCTCAGCAAGGAATTCGTCGATGATAGTGCCGGTACGGGATTAGTCCATTGTGCGCCAGGATGCGGTCCGGAGGACTACGAAGTAGGGTACAGAAACGGGATCATGCCCTTCAACTGCGTGAATGAATCAGGACATTTTGAGAACTTTGGCCCATTCACCAACTACAAAGCAAAAACTGATGATAAAAAATTCATCCAGGCCTTGCACGAAGCCGGCGTTTTAGTAGCCAAAGAATCATACAGCCATGAGTATCCGCATGGCGAGAGAAGCCATGAGCCGGTCATTTTCAGGACCACCAAGCAATGGTTCTTCAAGGTGGAAGATCTGAAAGATAAAATGGTTGCTGCTAACGAAAAAGTGCAGTGGAATCCTGCCACGGCGCAGCATGCTTTCAAATCGTGGTTAGAAAATTTACGGGACAACTCTATCACCAAGCAGCGCTATTGGGGGACTCCTGTTCCGATCTGGCAGGCTGATGATGGAGATTATATTGTAATTGGCAGCATAAAAGAATTGGAAAAATTATCCGGACAAAAAGTAAGCAACATGCATATTCCAGAGATTGATAAAATCGTGATCAAAAAAGCTGGAAAAGTATACAAAAGAATCTCCGATGTCTTAGATGTGTGGATCGATGCCGGTACTGTTTCCTGGAATTGCCTGAACTATCCGCAAGATACCAAGCTCTTTGAACAACTTTTCCCGCCTGATTTCATATTAGAAGGAAAAGATCAAGTGCGCGGCTGGTTTAACTTGCTGATGGTTGCTTCCTTTTTAGCTTTCAACAAACCTTCCTTCAAAAATGTGTACATGAATGGGTTTGTCACTGACGTTAACGGTGTAAAGATGTCTAAATCGTTAGGGAATATTATTTCTCCTTATGAATTGATTGATAAGCACGGCGCAGATACTTTGCGTTATTACATGTGCCAGACTAATGCTGGAGAAGATATCAATTTCAGCTGGGATGAATGCAAGGCCAAAGTACGCAGTCTCTTAGTGTTATGGAACACTCATAAATT
>JBBSWK010000061.1:0-6893 GCA_038046325.1 Nanobdellota archaeon
TGCTGAAAGTGTTTTCTGTTCTTGCTCAGAAAGAGCATCATATCCCTTTAGGTGTTGGAGCAGAGCGGAGTATTCCCTTTGCTTTTCCGGCAAGGAGCTAAGATCTCCTTCCACGTCAGTAATTTTCTTTTCTAATACTTCCTGCCGTGCAGCAAGTTTCTCATAATCATGCTTCATCTTTTGAACAACACCAGGAAGTGCTTTGAACAGTTCATATCCTTTCATGGTAGCATCTTGTAAAGCTACGACTTGTTCCAATAATTGCGTTTCTGGAGACGCAGCAACTAGAGCAAGATTTGGCTGGTAGCGTTTGAACCCGCGGCTGAGAAAGCGCAAAAATCTCATCAATGAAGAGTACTGTTCCTCGTACTTCACCAGAGCGCTTTTTACGCCAGCATCATAATGTCTTTTGTCTGCTTCTTGCGCCTGAGAGAGTGCAGTTCGGTTTGCGTCGGCTTCCGCTGCAGAAATAAAATTATGCTGAACCCATTGCTCCACCTCCTGAGAAGCAGAGATGGCGGGAACAATGTCTCTTGGTACATAAGATTTTGACGTTTTATTCATGAGATTGCCAGAAGAGAGATTATTTATAAATCTTACTATTGTTGTTACTTAAGAGTTATAAACTCTTGCCGTCTCCCAACGAAGGTTATCCTTTACAGGATCCTAGGTCAATGCTCAATCACATACACCTTAAACTTAGGCTCTTCTAAAGCAATTGCCTCAGCCTTGGGGAGTTCTTCCACCGTAACTGGCCATTCCTGAACCACTTCATACTCTCCATCGCTGACAACGACAGAAACTTTCTTTTCACCCGGTTTTACAAACGTTCTTTCCACAGCATTTGAGCCGGTAACTTTCTCTGCTCCAGGTTCAAAATTCCAAGTATAAGTAAGATTATCACCGTCAGAATCGGATGCATCTACAGAAAAATTACGCGGTTGCCCTTGATATAGAGTAAGATGTCCTGCTGGCATAAAACTTTTTATTTCCGGCTTCTGGTTAACATTCTTTACCACTAACTTTACCGGATGATGTACATCAAATTCCTTATCAGAAGCGATAAAACTGATCCAATATTCTCGTTTATTATCGCCATCCTTCACTAAAAAGCTAACTTCGCTTAAAACGGAATCACCTTGCGCATTTCTAGTGGAAGTAAAATCGTACTTTGGTGTCCAAACCAAGGTATTGTTCTTGAAAGAAGCTCCTTCCGGCAAGTTTTCCACTTGTAGGGATAATGAATCGTTATCGGAATCAAAGGGATCTACAGACAGAACAAATTCCTCTCCTTCCTGCAATACATATTCATCTTTAGGAACTATTAAAGTAGGCTGCCTATTTTTCTGCAGCACTTTTACCGTAACTGGTACAGTCTGCGGGGTGACTCCATCTGTTGCCGTCACATAAATAGTATGTTCCCCTGCATCTTCATAGGCAGTTTCCCAGACCCCTTTTCTTTTATGCAATGGTTCAGTGAAATAATATCTGACAATATCACCATCTGCATCATACGCGTTTGGCTGCAGCTGCAACACTTCTGCTTCAAATACGGTTAGATTAGATGATATCTCTAAAACAGGGGCTTGATTGCAATTGTATACTGCCATAGGAATTACTCCAGAGGAGCAAAGTCCTTGACTGCACGCTTTTACTTCTAATACTTCTTTTTTCTGCCGCAGTAATTTCTGTTCAAGCCGGAGCGCGTTAAGGATATTGCTAAACATGCCTCCTCTTCTTTTGATATAATCATACCCTGGAGACCAGGTAAATGAGTTTGTTTCCAAATTGAATAATGCTCCTTCCGGCGCATTGACAAAAGAGATTTCTACCTCATCCCCATCTGGATCAGATGCATCAACCACAAAAGATAATTCTTTTCCTTCTTTCACTTCTACTTTTTCAGGCAGGTGTAATTCAGGAACGCGATCAACATTGGCCACCGTAACTTCAACTTTTCCTTCCACTTCTTCCTTTCCATCAGAGGCCTGATAAGAGATAAAGTGTGTTCCTTCGTCATCGTAAGTTGTCTGCCAACTTCCTGCTGCATCAAACTTTTCATCAAAAGTGTAAGTTAATACCTCTTCATCAGCATCCTTTTCTGGCAACTGGAGCGCAGCTGCTTCTCCTTCTTTAACGGTAAGCGGGGATAATTCTACTTCTGGCTTGCGATTGACGTTTTCTACTTGAATAATCCACTTTTGTTCAACTTGATGATTTCCATCACCTACGGTTAGAGCTAATTTATATCTCCCAGCACTATCAAAATCAAAGAAATGCGCTCCTTGTTTTTCTCTTGATAAAGGCTGCCGATTTAAAGCCCAGGAATAGGAAAGTTGGTCTTTATCTTCGTCTTCTGCTTCAACGTAAAAAGAAAGTTCTTCATTCTCTTTTACAAAGACTTCTTCTTTATCTGAAAAGGAACTAGTAAGAGCTGGCGGCTGGTTGGTGTTAAGTACCTCTACTTCCAGACGCGCGGGAACAGTATATTCCCCATCTTTCACACTAAATTTTGCTACAAAGGTTCCTTGGCCATCATACCCTGGCGCCCAAAGGCCATTCTTATCAAAGGGATCAGTAAAAATATATTCGAGCGGATCGCCATCTGGATCAGCGACAAACTGCTTTAAGTCAAGATGTTGCAATTCTTTTACGGTTACTTTCTTTTCAGTTAGATACGGAGGCTGATTTTTATTTTCAACAATCAACATGATTTCCTTGGTTGTTTCATGCGTGCCATCAAAGGCAGTGATCTTCAAAGTATATTCTCCCGCATCGTTGTATCCGGTCTGCCATCGGCCATTCTTATCCAAAGGAGGAAAGAAGGCGTATATTACTTGATCGTTATCCGGATCTAAGGCTTCAGGAGAAATAGTTACCATATCATTTTCTTGGACCTGAAACGTTTTAACCGCACCGATAGCGCTAGGAATGACTAATAGAAAAGAAAAGAGTACAAGCAAAGACATTAATTTTTTAAGATCCATTTTGTTTTGATCTTTTCCTCAAAGATCGCTGAAAAAACAAAAAATCAATTCACAGCCAATTTTACCTCAATTATTTCTGGCGGCATGTTGACATCTTCAACAACTACCTTCACTTTCTTAGTAACAACACCCTTGCCATCATTCGCAGTAACCGTGACAACGTATTCACCGTGGTCGGTATAACTTGTTTTCCATACTCCATCGTCACCAACCGGTTCGCTGATGGTTACGGTAACCTCATCGCCATCAAGATCGGAGACGATTGGTTGTACTATTACTAGTTCTCCTTCTTTGACGACCAGATCCTGAAGATTAGTAATTACAGGAAGCTCATTAACATCATCTACAAGCAAGACTAAACTCTTTTCGGTTTGTAATTCGCCATCGCTAGCAACAATCTTTACCTGATATTCTCCTGCGCTGGTGTGGTCGGTCTTAAAAGTGCCGCTCTGTAAAGGTTCGGATACGGTAACCGTCACTTCATCTCCGTTAGGATCAGATACAACTGGATTAAAGCGTACCAACTCTCCTTCCTTCAGGTGAAGGTCAGCTACCCCGCTTACCACTGGAGGGACGTTCACTCTGTTAACAACGATCTTGAGTTGTTTTTCTGTAGTTAGTTTGCCGTCGGTTGCGGTAAGAGACACCACATATTCGCCTGCATCACCATAATTCGTTTTCCACTGTCCTACATTATTAAAAGGAGGAGTAAATGTATATTCAACAGCATCTTGGTCTGGGTCAGATACTTTTACATTGAGCTTAACCATTTCATTTTCATCAACTTCAATGACCTGCAATTCCTCATTTTGGGTAGGCTCTTCTATTTTTTCAGCGGTAGATTCTTCAGTCAGTTCGGGAAGGACAACTTCTTCTCCAACTTCCTTTTCCTCTGGCACGTCGTTTTCCGTTGCTGCCGGTTTGTTTTCTAACTGTAATTCTTGTTCAATTTTGGCAATCTCATCAAGTAATCTCATGTCTTCTGCGTTTTGAGAATCTGGCTGGATTTTATAATTGACACAGCCAACTAAGAAAGTTAAAATTAAGATGGTAATTATAATACTCACGACCTTTTTCATTATATACCCCCTGTTTTATGCTATCCCTTAAAGCAATACGTATAAGAGCGATATTTAAAGATTTAGAGAGAGAAGAATATATTCTAGGTTATATTATTTAGAAGGATGAGTCAAGCACATGCAAATCACTGCGCCTTGTTTTTCAAGAAAAAGTGGCCCCGCGGTGACTTTCCTCCAGCAACTTATAAATTGCAGGCATTTGAACACCGGACCTCACGATGTCTTCACTTATTCAGTGTATCAGTTTCGCATCCATTACGGATCGTGCGCTCCACCGAACTAAGCTACGGGGCCGTTATTAGTTCAAACTTATCTTTCTTTTTAAAGATTACGCACAACGTTTATATCTGACCAAGGATTAAAATATTATATGGGCAGAATTCTCATCGGCGGACCGCATGGAAAGGTAAAGGATCGGCATGATGATTTAGCGATAAAGTTGTTGCAAGAAAACCATATCATTACCTACATCAAAAATGACCAAGGCTCTATGTTCTGGGAACTGGCCAAGACTCCGCTGGTTCCTTGGGAAAGAAGATATAATCTCGTTTTGTACGATACCGATTTATTCTATCCTGGCACCAGCGCAGAGAAGAAAATGGAATGGTTTGAGATAGAAAAGGTTTATTTGACAAAAACTAAAGTCCCAGTCATAATTCTTGCGGAGACTGAGCTAGCAGCACGGCTTCGACCATTGGTAGAAAAAGCAGATTTTATGCAGATAGACCAGCCATACCAGTCCGATGACCTTGTACGCAAAATCAATGAAATTGTAGGAGTTAAATAAAACTAGACAAATCATATCATGGCACGCATCCTCTACGGAGCACCGGAATCAGAACGAGAAGAAGAGAATGGTTTAGTTGCCAGATTACGCAGAAGCCATAAGGTGGAATATCTGAATGAATTTCTAGGATTTGCTTTTGAACTATCCCGATGCAAAGATTTGAAAATATTGCCCTTGCCACGACCCTACGATTTAATTGTATATGATACTAAGACCTACGGAGAAAATTGGCATCCCGATATTCGCGCGGAAAATTTTAAGATTACCATCAGCCCTTTTTTAGTGCGAAGCACTGTCCCGGTTATTGTACTTGCAGATGAACTGATCAAAGAGGAGGTAGAAAGCTGGATTGAAATGTATAAGTTTCATTACCTAGCTCAACCATATTCTATCGACAAAGTTGTTAAGAAAGTACATTCCTTGTTGCCAAAAAATTCCAGAAGAAACAAACGATAGTCTTTTAAAATACTCATTGCAGTAGCTATTTCTATGAAATACACCCTCCTCGACTGCTATACCGATGAAGCATCAGGGTTAGGTGTACCGCCGTATTTAGGAACATATCCAAGATATATCTATGGGCAGTTGAAGACGGAAGGGCATGAAGTTGCATACATAACGATCGATGATTTGCGATTATGGAAAAGATATAAAAAAATAAAAAAAGAGCCTTCCGAAAAAGAGAAAACCAACATCCTAATTTACAATCTTACTAAGAATGATGCAGAAGAAGTTTTGGAAAATACGGAAGTATTGATTATTGTCTTAGGCGTGCACGTACCGGGAAAATACCTAACTGCTTTACCTGGAACATTACAGGAAGTTGTTCCCTTGCTTAAGGAAATAAATTGCAAAAAAATTCTTACCGGACCAGCGGTATTTGGAACGCAATTAGAAGGCGGAAAGTTCTACGAAAAAGTAGAGCATGATTTTGAAATTAAAGATTATGGCGTTGCTTTTGAAAATGTAGATAAATTTGCCTTGGCCGGAGCGAACATTTTGAAGCACATCCCTTACCGAGCAATGATTGAGATTGAAACAGGGAGAGGATGCAAGGTAGGCAAATGCAGCTTCTGTACTGAACCGATCAAGAGTAAATTTGTCAACAGAAAAATGGAATCGGTGGTCGCAGAGGTAAAAGAATATTACCAGCAAGGAGCACGATATTTCCGCCTGGGAAAGCAGGCTGATTTCTATGCTTCCGACCGACCTATTGAATTACTGCAACGAATACGGAAAGATTGTCCGAAAATCGAAGTATTGCAGATAGATAACGTCAATCCTAATTCCGTGGTCGCGCCAGGCGGAGAAGAGATCACTAAGGCTATTGTTGAACACTGCACTTCAGGAAATATCGCTGCTTTCGGAGTGGAAAGCTTTGATCCAGTGGTGGTGAAAGATAATTTATTGAATACCACTCCAGTAATAGCTATGAAAGCAATTCGTATCATCAATAAGCACGGCGCAGAACGCGGCGAAAATGGTTTGCCGAAATTTTTGCCGGGGATAAATATCATTTTTGGTCTGCTTGGCGAAACGAAAGAAACGCATAAAAAAAATATGGAAGCATTGCAGCAAGTGATAAGTGAAGGGTTAATGTTAAGGCGCATTAATATTCGTCAAGTTGCTGTTCTTCCTGATACCTATTTAGAACAGCATGGGGGTACAAAATATCTAAGAAAGAATAAGCGATATTACTGGAAGTGGCGGAATGAAATCCGACAGAAGATAGATTATCCGATGTTAGAAAGAATTGTACCCAAAGGGACGATCATGACTGATGTTTTTACTGAGATGTATGACGGGAAAACAACTTTCTGCCGGCAGATGGGGACGTATCCATTGGTGATCGGCGTGAAAGGAAGACTGCCGCTGAATAAGAAGATTAAAATTAAAGTAGTTGATTATATGCTGAGAAGTGTTGTAGGGGAAATTGTAAATAACTAGGAAAGATTTATATATTATCACTTACAAGTAAGTGGCAGGGAGTGATTTGAATGGAAATAGTGATGGGCAAGCATGCGTTGGAGCAAGCCCGTG
>JBBSWK010000062.1:0-3460 GCA_038046325.1 Nanobdellota archaeon
CACGACGGAGGCCACCTTGATCGCAGCGCGAATGTCCGGCCGGGCCCACTCATTTATTAAGATATTAAGAATTTTCTTTTGGATCATCGGGCTTGTCGTCTTTATCATCTTTGTCATCATCCTTATCTTCATCCTTTTCATCTTCCTCAGCAGCTTTTTCTTTTCCCCTGCCTTTCTCTTCTTTCTTAGTCAATTTCTCCTTGACATCTTCTCCCAGCTTCTTAGCGCCTTTGGTAACCTTGACTGCCAATCCACTGAGCGTACCGACTGCAGCAATAATCGCAGTAATAGCTACTGCATTCTCCTTCAACCAAAGGAGGGGAGTCTGTTTCGGTTTTTGAGCATCTTCCAATCGATAGGTAATATCTTCAATCGCCGGTCCCGCCAGATCAACATTGACTTTAGCTTCTATTAAATTACCTGTCAAGAGCTGCTGCTGGGCATCCTGCAATTGTTTCTTAGTCGCTTTGATATTTTCAAATATCTCTGCTACCAAATAATTCTCAGCTTTTTTTTCATAATAAAGGTCTTCCTGCTCTTGCAATTTCTGTTTCAACTCTTTCAACTTTAATTCCAATTCATCCTTATTTACTTTCACCTGTTCTGCAACCGTCAAAGTAACCGGAAAAATCTTCTCATCAATCTTTACTGACGCAGTAATCGCCCCTTCTTTCAAGACATTCATTTTTACCGTAAGCGAATCCTGTTCTCCTGGTTTAAGCCGTGAAATGGTAGTAGAACTGAGATGCTGTATGCCTTCTCCGATCACTTTTGCCGAAAGATCCTTGATAATATCCTGCCCTTCATTAGAAACGATAAAGGTAACTTGATTCTCTTTCAACTGCAAAGAAGTTGGAAAATAGGAGACGATGTTTAGTTTAGAATCATAGGAACTTATTGAAATAGGGATTTTTTTAATAACTTCCATCCCCGCAAAAGAAGAAGTGGGATCACTAACTGTTAATTTCACCGCCGCATCACCGACATTCTCAAAGGTATAACTAGGATTTTGCTCAACGCTATCAACAACTTTATCGTTATTAAAATCCCAAGCGAACATAAAAGGAGTTTTCTTCTCTGGGAATTCTGAAACCGTGGCCGTAAATTTCACATTCAACGGCGCGATTCCCGAGGAAGGAGCGGCAATGACCGAAACACTAAATGGATCATCTACATTTACCGTCGTAGAAACAACTGTGCTTCCGCTAGCGGTAGTTACATTGGCATTTGCGGTGTATTTTCCTGCTGCATAAGTATGTTTCGGTGAAAGTTCAGTGCTATCTTCCTTTCCATCACTCTCAAAATCCCAGGAAATAGACATAACCTCTTCTGAAGAAACTAAATCAAAAGAAACTTCCAGCGGGGCTTTCCCAGAGGTGGGAACAGCATTTAAGGATAGCGTTTCTTCTGCAAATCCAGAGAAAGATAAGATTAATATCATAATAATAAATAAATACGTTCTAAATCCACTCATTTTTTCACCAGTTAAAACTGCTAGACGTTTTCTTTTTAAAGATTATTATGTGCTAAAGGTAGTATCAGAACAGCATAAACAAAGAGCAAAACAAAAATAAACATTTTTAAAGCAATAAAAACTCCTAAGCTCATGCAAGAAAAATTAGTAGAATTATTGTTGAAGGAAGACGAGTTAGGCTGGAAGAAGATCATCTACGATCTAGTCGAAAGCGAACAGATGGATCCCTGGGACATAAACATTTCCCTGTTAACCCAGAAATTTATCCAAGTCATCAAGAAAGCGCAGCAACATGACTTGAAGATTCCAGGCAAAATTGTCCTCGCCGCAGCCATCTTGCTCAAAATTAAAGCCACTCATTTAGTCGAACATGATATTTCTAATCTCGATAGATTGCTGAACCAAACTAATGAAATTCCTGAAGATGAATTATTCGGAGAAGTAGCAGAGCGGCTTCGCCATCCAAATCTTGCTCATCCTCAATTAATTCCCAGAAATCCTCAGCCCAGAAACAGAAAAGTTTCAGTGCATGATTTAGTCGATGCCTTGCAAAGAGCCATGACCACTAAAAAAAGAATTCTTGAACAGCAAAGACCAACGCCTTACCCTCATCGTCCACATAGAAAAATAGATATCCTCGACGTGATCAGAGATGTCTATCATAAAATTACCTATTATTCTAACAAAGATAAAGATACTAAAATCACCTATACTAGACTTCTGCCTCCTAAAGCGGGGAAGCAAGAAAAAGTATACACCTTCATGCCCTTGCTGCATCTGGAAAATGAACAGAAGATCGAGATGGAACAGCAGGAGCATTTCGATGAGATTGTGATTAGTTTGGTTAAGAAAGGTAAGAATTAAATTTCAGCAACATTTTTAAACCGCAGACCAGGTCGAGGATTAAAAAACAAGAAAGGTTTTTTAAACCATAAAGCTAAAAACAACTGCAAAGAGTCACCACCAGATAGATGTTCTAAGTTAGATGAAATCAGAAAAAAACATTTCCACTAAGAATATCAAAGTACCGGAAGGTATCGTAGACCAAGTCCTCGGACAAGATGAAGCGGTGAAGATCATCAAGAAGGCTGCGCAGCAGCGAAGGCACGTCTTATTGATTGGCGAGCCGGGAACCGGTAAATCCATGCTGGGTATGGCTCTCGCGGAATTACTCCCAAAATCAGATTTGAAAGATATTCTCGCTTATCCAAATCTTAATGACGAAAATAATCCGTACATAAAAACTCTCAATGCAGGAAAAGGCCGCGAAGAAGCACAGAAATATCTTTTGGATGCTAATCAATCCATGAAAAATAATACGTTTTATTTGCTTATTTTTTTAGGGATTGGAACAATTTTAAGTTGGTTAACTTGGAAACAATTTAGTAAATATGGGACGGTAGAAGCCTCTATCATGACTGCGGCAGCAGGAGTTGTATTTGGCCTTATGATACTGTTAACTTTTCTTTCACTCAACATGGGTCCGCGCATGTTCCAGACGCCAAAAAATATTGCACCTAAGGTTATCGTTGATAATCACAGCAAAAAAATAGCGCCATTCTTCGACGCTACCGGAGCGCATGCTGGAGCATTACTTGGCGATGTGCTGCACGATCCGTTCCAGTCAGGAGGATTAGGCACACCAGCGAACCAACGAGTAGTTGCAGGAATGATCCACAAAGCGCACAAAGGAGTATTATTCATAGATGAAATTGCCACCTTGCATCCGCGCACCCAGCAAGAATTACTTTCCGCATTGCAAGAAAAGAAATTCCCCATCACTGGGCAGTCTGAACGCTCCGCCGGAGCGATGGTCAGAACAGAATCGGTACCTTGCGATTTTATTTTAGTCGCCGCAGGAAATATGGAGACTATCAAGAACATGCATCCTGCTTTACGCTCTAGGATTCGCGGTTATGGTTATGAAGTATACATGAATGAAACAATGCTGGACACCAAAGAAAACCGCGCTAAGATAGCTCGTTT
>JBBSWK010000063.1:0-2619 GCA_038046325.1 Nanobdellota archaeon
AAAGTCTGCCAATTAACTGAGACTTGTACAAATTGTCCTGTAGATTGTGGTATCTGCCCCGCGGACATTTCAGAAGAAGTTCTGCCCAAGAATATCACCATTGAAGAGGTTGAGAAAAAATTTTATCTAATTTATGTACCTTACCCTTTAGATAAAATTCTAGATTTGCTGGAAAAACAACTTTTTACTTTACGCGGTCTGGCTGTTCTGCTCTTTGTGACCATTACTCTCCTCATTATAATCACCTGGAAGAACCTTAAACTCAAGAATAAACCGCCAAGATTAGTCTTTCTGAAAAAATGATCAGTATATCAGCATGATGATTCAGCAAACAGAATCCATATCCAAGTAAAAATCAACCGTAGAGCTCCCCTGCTTATAATCACGCAGCAAGGCAGGAATGGTAATTTCATAATCATATACGCCATACTTTCCAGCTGCAGACTGATTGATGTTAGCTACAAATATAAGGTCCTCTCTGTCTCCTAGATCAAATTGCCTATTAAATACCTGAGTATTGTCTGAGGTATCCCAAAGGATTCCAGTCCTAAAAGCAGTAGTATTGGTGCTGTTGATAATGGGAATTTTGGCTATGGTCTCTGCAAACACAACCAAGGAAGTAGTTTCCCGGGGAAAGAATTTAAAAGCAGGTAATGGAACATTGCCAAACCGTGTCCATTCGGTGCTGATAGAATCTTCAAAATTAGTCATATTCAAAACCGTATCTAAATCTATAAAATCATTTAAAGCAGGAATACCGCTTTCTCTTCTTCCAATGGCTTGCAGAGAACTAAAATCAACAGCACTGTCCGTATCCGCAACAAGGAGATTACATCCTGCATTTTCCGTTTCAAAAAGAGAATCAAAACCAATACCTAATGCAGTTATAGCGCGCGCCTTTCCAAAATAGGTATGGTAGGCGCTTATAGAGATTTTTTTAGTGGCATTATTGTTTGATTCATTTGTCTCCAAAAAAGCATTGCTGGGATCTACCATAATAGAAATATTGTTTGGCCCGATTTCTGCTTCCCAAACCTGGGCTACAGTCACGCTGGAAAAAGCAGGAACAGAGACAGTAGCGTTTCCTATCGGCACTGTATCGTCAAAAAATATTACTAAAACGTTACTGGCGTTTTGGTTTCCAGCATTGCTGAAGGTTGCATTTATTAAAATCATTTCCCTCTCGATTGGCGCAGGATTGCTGAAAGTAAGGTTAGAAGAGGATACTTGCAGGTCAATTACCGCAAGAGCCGTGGCTGAAAAAAGAAGCATAAACACCAGTAAAACCGATAAAATCACCAAAAATTTCATGTTACTTTCTCTTCATCAGGGCAGCGGAATGCTTAACATGAGATGACTTTATGTGCTCCAGCAGGCGCATCTCCTTTTCTATAGCGTCTGGAAACAGCTCGTTATAAAGGTCAGCAATTTCATTGAGAATTTGTCGCAGATGCATAAGCTCTTTTTTCTCAACTGCATACTGAAGAAGAGTATGTTTGGTGAGTAAGGCCATCTTCTTTTTAATACGTTCAGAATAATAGTTTGCTTTTTCTTTTTTGCCAGAAGCTACTTCACTCTGAATGCAAAAGAGATGATAAAACTTTACTGCTTTTTCAAAATCCAGCCCGTGAAGCGCTTCTTCTGTTTTCTTTAATAACATCGAAGGCATCGAATCAAATAAAGTGGTCAGTCCTGCTTTGCTGTATTCATCATGAGCATAATAGGTAGGAACCATGCCTGCCTCATCCATTTTTTTCTTTTTTCTGTTAGGCATATATTTTTTGATGCTATCAAAAGAAGGCAGATCATGCTCTATCTTCAGGCTGACCTCTTTTTCAGAATAGATCAAAGAGTAGATGAAAAGAATCACCATGAATATAATCCCTACACCTATGCCAAGATCATAGAAAGATATGTCTTCTACCATAGACACAACGGCATTGCCAGTAAGAAAATTCCCTTTTGAGTTAACCTCATCACCGGCTGCAGCTGATGAGGAAGGAGTCGTTCTTGGCACTGCAAAGGTTACTGTTTTTGCTACACTCCCAGTATCAACTTGTTTTTGTAGGAAGTAAGCATAGCTTAGTTCTCTATATTCAGGAACGGAATAGTAGAGCAGCGGATCGGGATTTATAATTTCTGCTTCTTTTCCTAAGATCATCTCGTCAACCGACACAGCCAGCTCTTTAGGAATATATTCTAACACAGAAAATGCTCTCGACGAAACTGATGCTTCCTTTCTTGTTACCACTTTTCTAATAAAGGTTAATTTTTTCTTAGTTCCATTAAGATACGTCACTTCAACATTCTGTCTGGTTGCGACTACTTCAACGCTCGAATGTACTTCTTTTGCTGACGGTAAGAATTCTTCCTTTTCTTCCTGGCTCAGGGATGGGTTTTTTGCATCAAGATAAGAAAAAATAACCATCGAAAGCTGCTGTTCCTCTAGCGCTCCTACGGTGAAAGATTCTTCTTTTTCAGTCTTGATATCGGAGATAACCGTATCTTTTACCGTCTCTATTTCATCCTTTAGTGCTTGAAATTCTTCTCCTACATTTTCATCAACAAGATCCTCATTTTTTAAAAGTCCTAATTCTTCTTTTTTCTTAAGTAGCAGTA
>JBBSWK010000064.1:0-3862 GCA_038046325.1 Nanobdellota archaeon
TGGCCTTCTTGTAAGCTTGCAGTTGGAACAGCCAAAGGAAGACCTGGACCAACAGCAGCATCAAAAACTAAAGTGCCCTTTAAACTTTCAAGATAGGGATTATAACTGCGTAAGCTGCTACTAGTATTATTAGCATTATTACTGCTTCCATTCTGTAAAGTTGAGACAGTATTGGTAAAAGAAGTGCTGCTTAACGAACTTGCTGATCCTTCGCCGAGATCGTACACTTCATAATAATAGCTGCTGAGGTTATTTTCATTGGTGCTTACCATCACCTGCATCGCCTCGGCGCCGCAAGTAGCAGTACCATCATTAATGGAAGAAATATGCGGTGGAGTTTGGTCAATCGTAAACACGGCGCTAGCCTCAGTCAGATGATCCTCAATCATGCAACGGATAGGAATAATATGTTTCTTCTCTTCTAAAGAACCTAAGCTTACGCTATGTACAGTTCCCGCTCCACCAGGGAAAGGAAGATAATCCAAACCTTGTTTATATTCACAGAGAGCTCGCTTGGTAGTCTCTACCACTAAGGTAACATTTTTTTGTGCGATATATCCACTCGGCGTAATTTTATTAATCGCGCCTAAAGCGCTGTAATCAACGGTAAACTTTATTTCAGCAGTTTCTGATAGATCACCAGCACCATTCTTACAAGCAACTGCCAACACATACTCTTTCTTCGCTCCTTGAAAATTAATATTAAATATTGTTTGATGCTCTGTATCTAGTTGATTAAATTCCGCTCCCGGAAATGAAAATTCCATAGTATCATATTCTGTACTTCCAGCGCCATCGGAATTATCACTAAATTTACAAACCGCCTTATCATCGGTATTGACAATCAAGGTAGTGGTTATCCCTTCGCCAATAAAACTTGGCCTGGCTGATGCGCTGGTAATAGCCGGTTTAGTGGGATCATATTCAAGAGTAACTTTTTGTTCCGGACCAAGCTTATTTTCCCAATTTAAGCACTGCACATATACTGATTTTGTCCCGCCTTTTTCTGGATACTCTGAAAATACACTTTCTGGGAAATTTTCGACGATGTATTTGCCTTCCGCATTCGGCTTTAGAACCTTATGTGCAGGCATAGTATTATAAACAAATCTGGGAGCAAAATCAAATTTACATTCAACTGTCGGCACTCTGGTGAAAAATTGCAGAGGAAATACTGGTTCATTACTTATCCCCCATTTTTGATCCTGATACCAGGACATGGGTGGCTTTTCTAAAGTAATGCCGTAACCTTCTATTCGAACCATCCCACAAGTAGGTTGATACACTGGATTTTCTGCTTCATCAGTAGAGTAATAACAAATCAGGCTGCTTTCCTGTAAATTAAGTACTTGATTAAATCCTTGATAACCAGGATTATTTATTAATTCGCAACCCTCTCCTAAACAATAATAAGTCTTAACACAGGCAAAACCGCCATCACGGTTGCACTCAAAGGAAACTTGCGTTGAGTTCACAAAGTATTCTTCCCATTCATAACCTTGAGGTGTAGAAATTCTTGTCCCTTCCTGCAGCACTATCTGAGTAGCGGGAGCGCTGAAGTCAACCTTAAAGTGTACATATTCTTCGTATGATTCTGAAGTCAACAAATCGCTACAGATCACTTTATGTTCTCCTGCATACTCTCGTTCTACAAAACCAGGGACAGGATCAGTCTTATGCTTTTTTCCATTCTCATCACTGACAAAATCAGCTACTTTTTGATTAGTCGTAGAAAGGTACAATCCGCAGCTTGCTCCGGTAGTTGTATCCAATTCAAATTCGATGTTAGTAGAAGCCACTGCACCATACCGTTTTGGAGTGATGAAGGTAATCCTTTCTTCCAAATCAAATGTGTATGTTTTTTGCTTGGTATTGACATTACCCTGATTATCTTCGCAAGCTACCGTAAGCTCATGTTTCACACCTTCTAAATCTTTGAATACTGCTTCCTTCTTTTGCTTGGTTCTATCGACGACAACACTCTTTTCCCCTCCTGCTGGTAAAACTTGCTTAATCTTGAAAGTACACTGCATTGGTTCATTAGTTCCATCTAAATATACCGTCAAGGTCGTTTTATCACCGGCAGTTTTCATTTCCTGATTGATTTCAAACTGTGGAGGGACATTATCAATATAAACAAAAGCGGTTTGTACATTTTCCTGATTGAAATACTTGTCCTTGGAATAAAATCTCAGAGCATAGGTTTGTCCCGGAACTTGTTCCTTTAAAGAATCGAGGACATTTACTACTATTGTTTCATCTTTCAATTTTCCTGGATATGCTTTTTCAGTGAAAGAAGTGCAAATTGCCGCACTTCCCGGTGCAGCGCTAGCCAAACAATATCCTATCACTCCTAATGGGCTTTCTTTATCCTTAGCTTGGAAGGTAAGGGTTGACTTGGCCAAGGAAAGTACATTGGCTCCAGAAAGAACTAATTTAGTGACCGGAGCATGGTTATCTACTTTGCAAGCAGCTTGCTCTCCAGCATTGCTAAATCCAGCACAATCATCTTTAAGGTTGCCATCACCGTCTTTAACACAGCTTCCTGCTCCGCCAGGTATGCCGCTCCAGACACATCTTCCCCACCCACACTGATCGGTAGAAAGGATTATTTCTTGACGATCATTTCTTTCTAAGTTCTGTCCGCCGCTACATTCGCTTTCGAACTGATAGGTATAACAATTAGTCTGGCTGGTCGGTTCGTCACCGCAGGAAGCGCAATAACTTAAAGCCTTGCTTTGGGTGACCGAGTTAGAGAAACATGCTCCTAACCCAGAACATACTTTATCAGTGCAGTAATAATTTTTGTACAAACTTCCACCAGGGCCGCACAGTGAACAACGATCATCTTCATCATACTCTTTTTCCACACAGTATCCTGCTCCTGTTTCTGGAGTCACGGTGGTAGGAATATTCAATCCTGAGAATAGCTTACTGTAATCAAGCAACGGAGTTTTTTCCGCACCATTAATCCATTCACATTCTATGCCTAAACAATTATTAACGCCGCACGCATCTTTGCTTTTGTAATCAAAACAACTAGTTATGGCATCACAACGATTACATTGGTTGACAATAGTAGTGTTACTGGAATCATAATAACAATATGCAGCAGCTCCGCTTTGTTCGGGAGCTGTTCCTGTTCCAGGATTATAACATTCGTTACGCGAGTAATACAAGCCAAATTGGCCTGCACCTAGGCTACAAACTCCTGCGTCTTTACATATTGCATTATGCTGCCCTACTTCAGAACAGAAATACACTTCCCCATTCCCATCGCTAACCGAACAATCTTGAGAAACAACCAACTTATTTTGTTCATCGCAGGTCCATATTTTTTTCCGTTCAACTGTAACTCCTGCAGTACAAAACAAATCCCAACCCGTAGTTTCAGAATACCTCCCTTCACAAGCTTTATCTCCTAAAATAATGGAAGTGATGGCTGGTTTTTTTGATTGAACTCCTCCATCATAGGTTGCAATAATTTCATATTTGTACGATTTGCTCCATTCTACATTAGCATCAAGTTTGGAATATTCTGCTCCAGAAATAGTGAAGGTGTCTACTTGAACCGCCCCTTCATACTTGGTTATTTGGTAATTCAGAACTTCCGGACATGGTTTTTTCCATTCCAGAAGAACTTCTTCCTTTCCTTTGACATGGCTAGCAGAAAATGTAGTTACATCTTTTGGGGGATTGCCAAAACTGCATTCGCCGATGTACTTTGACAATAAAAGATCAGCCTTGAAGCTTGATCCTTCTGTAATCGGAACTGGTTGAGGATCGCTGTTGTAATCCTGATACGAAGCAGTAATCTTGTGCTCTCCGGCCGCTAATGAGAATTCATAATCTCCAGCCGCGC
>JBBSWK010000065.1:0-1010 GCA_038046325.1 Nanobdellota archaeon
AGATATCGCGGCATGATATGAACATGTAAATGCGGCACTACCTGTCCAGCTGCAGTATTATGATTCCATCCTACATTGAATCCATCCGGAGATAAGACTTTCTGAATTCTTTCCACCGTCTTACGAACTGCTACCATCAATTCTTGCAGTTGTTTGTCAGAAAAATCAAACACAGTAACACCATGTGTTTTTGGAATCACCACAGTATGTCCTTTGCTGTGCGGTTTCACATCTAAAAAAGCCAACATTTTCTGGTCTTCATACACCTTATGTGCGGGAATCTCTCCCTTGCCGATCTTGCAGAAGATGCAGTTGTCCATCTCTTGTTCAAGAGAGAACTTCTTTATTTACTTTTCTCTGAATTTACTGTATAGACAGCATATCACTAAAATATATATGTTCTAGAAGTATAAGCATCAGGTAATGAAAAGAGGTTTGTATGCAGCGCTTTTATCAGCAACGCTCACTTCCTGCGCTCCGCGCTATGCCCCTCCGCCGGACCTTCCTTCTTCCGTAAAACAGATCAGCAGACCAGAAGAAGCTCAGCAATGGCTTGAAGCAGTGCTTACTTATGAGCATGATGACAAGCTTTATGGTGAAGATGATTTCTGGGCTCCTTGTGCGTTGACGTATCAGTTAAAGAAAGGCGATTGCGAAGATTACGCCATCTGTGCTGCTGCTTTATTGGATAATGATATTCAGCAAGGATACCTGATCGTGATCTATAAACCGCCGCGGCCAGAGAATGATAAAACCCCAGATAGCGCCCATGCGGTGTTTGCCTATAAAGTGAATGATAGATGGGGCATACTAAGTAATGGCCGTTCAGAATACCGAGCCCCTACATTTTCTACCTTATACGAAGCCTTGCGAGATTCACTTAGTTACAGATATAATCGCTATGAGATTTATGATTACTCCGGCGTAGATATTGTTAATGGAAATTCTAGTCTAGAATTGGTTTTCCTGACCGGTCTTGAGCGAGCGTAGCGAGCGATGACCGGTGGTGC
>JBBSWK010000066.1:0-2581 GCA_038046325.1 Nanobdellota archaeon
CGACTAAATCTATATTCTTTGGGCAAATATACTTATCTACACATGCCCCATTCTCGCATTTCTGAGTAGGTGTGCATTGCTTGTATAAATCTTCAAGTTGGTCGCAGCTATTGTTCCAATATACATTTCCTTGGAAACAATTGAGTTTGGCGTGAGGCATACATTCTGGTGCTGCTCCGCCGCTGCCTCTCCTACTGTCAAAGCCTCCCGCTCCCCCTTCTCCCTGGGATGATCCAGCAGATCCACCTTGATTTTCATTCCCAGATATTGCACCACTAGCGCAACCTAAAGTAGAGACTGTAGCCGCCAAATATGGTAATGCTTCTTTTTTCCAGTTATTGATTATCGTCTCTAATGCCATTATGCAGTGGTAAAAATAATGCTCTTTTTAAATCTTTGTACTAAATTTTTTCTTGCCTTA
This sequence comes from Nanobdellota archaeon, assembly GCA_038046325.1. Taxonomy (GTDB): domain Archaea; phylum Nanobdellota; class Nanobdellia; order Woesearchaeales; family GW2011-AR9; genus JACPIL01. The sequence goes on from JBBSWK010000066.1 coordinate 422, forward strand.
AAAAAATGTACCCTAAGCAAAACTAAATCTTAATAAATCTTGAACGTTTATGGTGATCTATAGATGTACTTTCAAAAAAAGAGTAAGGTAGCTGTTTTACTAGCAATTTTGTTGGTTTTAGTAGTAAGCTCTTTATGGCTTGTAAAAGAAGTTGGTGGAGGGATAACTGGAGCGGTAATAGGAGTTCAAGATTTGGAGATAAAAGGAACTTCAACAATTAATGCTTGTCAGGAATTAAATCTGAGTGGAGAAACTTATCGGCTTACCGCAAGTGTTAGTTCTCTCGGTACTTGTTTTACAATTATGAATCATTCTATAACTATTGACTGTAGCAAATGGAGCATAAATTACGGCACAGGCGGTAGCCAGAGCATGGGGATCAATAACACCGGCGGGTATGATAATATTACCATCATGGATTGCAGTATTGCCCAGAGCTCGGGAAGAGGCCCTGCGATTTATTTTCTGAATTCAAGCAACTCCACTATCAAATATAATAACATCACCGGAGCAGGCAGTGAGATAATGGGAATTCAGTTAGATAACACTTCAGATACCACTATAATGTTCAACAATATCACCTTGATTGGGACAGATAGTATTGGTATACTCCTCAATGGCACTCTGACCAGAAATAATTTTCTTGTAAATAATAATATTACCATCCAAGCTGGAGGTACCATCCGGCAGCTAGGCAGCGCTTTTAATTCTTTAATTTACAACAACACTTTCGCTCAGATACTCTGGAATAAAACTGATCTTACTAACAATGTTAGCATTGCTGCGAACAGGAATATTTATCTTGAAAATAATCTGGTAGGCTTAGCAGATTTAACTACTAATTTAGCTGTCAATCTTAATAGTTCTGCTCTGATAGAGATTAGAAACCTCATGTATCAACAGGTTCCAGATTTATTAAAATTTGGAGTGCGTTGCGATAATAGCAACGACCCAGTATTTAGATGTAACGTAACCTATGACCGGGTATTAGGGATTTTATCTGCCAATGTTACTTCGTTCAGCAACTACACTACGCAAGAAAACGACCCCCCCAACGTAACTATTATCAGCCCTACCAACGGAAGTAACTTTAGTTCAGAGTTTGTCAATTTTAACGTTACCATCACTGATCAATTTTCAAATGTAAGTAACGTAAGCTTTCAATTTTCAAATGTAAGCAGCCCTTTTAATTTAACCCCAGCTAATCATAGTTTTACTGGTTGGGGTATTGCTAACCTTAACACTTCTATATTTACAGAAGGATTACAGGGCTTCCGAGTTTTTGCCAATGATACTTACAATAATATCAACAATAGTGTTTTCATTAACTTTACCATTGACCGCAGTGCTCCCTTGATTACCCAGAATCAGCCTACTGACGGCGAAGCAATAAGTGGCACCTCTCAAAGCTTTAGTGTTACTGTCACTGATACTTACACCGATGTACAATCAGTCATATTTCAAATCAGCAATCGCACCGGTCTGGCTTTTAATCGTAGTGCGACTGAAGGCATTCTGGACTTATGGGATGTACAAGGAGGAATCAATACTTTCACTATAGGAGAAGGAGTAAATACCGTAACTGTTTTTGCCAATGATAGCGTTCGCAATCTTAATACTACTTTTAGTCTTACCGTTACGGTCGACAATACGCCTCCCTATGTTAACATAACTAATCCTTATAACTGGACTAACTTCACCGATGATATTTACAATTTTAATGCCACTATCAGAAATGTAAGCGATACTGGTCAATCTCTGCTGGATACGGTCATCTTCCAATTCAGCAATTCCACCGGCACTTCTTTTAATCGTACGCCTACTAACGTGAGTGGAACATGGAACGTAGCGTTGGATCTCGGGACCCTGGCTGAGGGCACCAGTGTAATGACTGTTTTCGCCAATGACTCGGAAAATAACCTGAACAACAGTCAAACCGTCACTTTTAATCTCGACAAGACTGCTCCTAACGTAACTATCAATTATAATTTTGTAGACAACAGCAACTTCAGCATCCGTTCCAGCAACCAAACCTTTAACGCCAGTGTTTTCGATAATATCAGTAGAGTAGATACGGTCTACTTCTGGCTTGATAACGGAACCAGTGCTGATATTAATATCACTGGAGTTAACAATTCTGGCCAATGGACCGTGAGTTAC
>JBBSWK010000067.1:0-1029 GCA_038046325.1 Nanobdellota archaeon
TCACGATCTCTTCCGCAGAGTCTCTAAATTGGGTGAAGATGATTATTTTTGCATTCTGGTCCTGAGAAATTGTTTCCTGCACTATATCTTTCATCTTTAACATTTTAGGATGATTGATATTTTGCTTCACTAATTCTTCTGTAAAATGCATTGATGATTTGAACAATTCATCATGCATGAGATTCTGCACTGCCTTTACTTTCGAGGTCAGCGCATCTTGCTGCATCTTCTTGAAATAAGATTGCAATGGTTTGATGCCTTGTGTCTCTAATAACTCCAGGGCATGATCAACTTTCATGGCTTCTGCTATCAGCGAGATAGAGCGCATAAGCTCAAAATCGCGGAATCCAGACGATAATTTTTTTTGTATCTCCAACTGCAGTGCCAGCAGAGAGCCTTTTGACATCTCCACGTCATTACAATACCCTAAGTTTTGAGCTTCAATCAGTTTTGATTTGCGGCAGTCTTTGAGCAGAAGTTGAATTTGCTTTAATTCCTGAGGAAATTCCACTTCCACCCAGTTTTTGTGTGTCTTTTGCACATACGACTTGACATCAGCATCTTTTTCTGTGCGCACTTCAACTTTTTCGATTTTGAGATTGGCGGTTACTTCTTTGACCGTTTCCATATCGCTGCCAGGGGATGCAGTCAACGCTAAGATTCTTGCCGAAGGAGAAGCCTTATCATATTGGTTGGCGATCCAAACATACGCATATTCTCCCGTTGCATGATGGGCTTCATCGAAGATCAATAATGAAACTTCTTTGAGATTGATGCGGTTGTTGATGATATCATTTTCTAAGCCTTGCGGAGTGGAAATGATAATCTGCGCCTCTTTCCACAGCTGAGCGCGTTTTTCAGGGGCAACACTGCCGGTGAAGAGAACTACTTTTTCAGGTTGGATTTCGAGATGTTCCCTAAAGCTTTCTACATGCTGCTCGCATAATGGTTTGGTGGGAGCTAACATCAGAATTTTAGAGTTAGGATAGTTATGTAAGCGTTGCGCGGTTAAAAGAAAGGCAATAGCAG
>JBBSWK010000068.1:0-7372 GCA_038046325.1 Nanobdellota archaeon
AACAGTTATATAATCGAAACAGTTATATAATCGAAACAGTTATTCAACTGTCAATGAGGTGTTATGTATGAGAAAAATATTTGTCATTAGTTCGTTACTAGTTATGTTCTTATTTTTGGTGGCCTGTGTTCCACAGAAACCATTAACTGACGAAGAATTAAAAGCAGAATTAAGTAAATTGACTCCTGAAGAACGGGAAGCCTTATTGAAAGATTTAGAAAGTAAGGAAGGTGGTGCTTTTGCTGGACAGGCAATTAGAAGTAGATATTCTAAAATTTCACCGAAAGCTGCTGGTAGATTTGCAATAACACCTAAAACACAAGTTAGGTCTGTTATTGAGAATTTAAGAAGAGTTGAGAAACAAGGTAAATTAACCCAGGTGTTAAATCAAACAGCAGTAAATAAAACAATACCTTTACCGGTAAATCAAACTAATAGTTCTATGGCTAAACCCATGAACATTACAAATACAACTAGTTATGTAAACGTTACTAATAATTCCGTGCCGCAAGCAGGCAATGTTAGTAAGCCCATGAATGATACTAACGTTTCAATATCTATGAACTCATCAATGGTTGGTGTAAATACTTCTAACAATTCTAGAAGTTAAATTTTTTATTTCTTCTTTTTTTTCTTACCCCATAAAACTTCCTAAACCTACCTGCTTCTCTTTTTCTTTGCCGAAGATCATGTCTATTTGCTCTTTAACCATGTCCAGCGTTTGCTTTAGGTAAGGAGAAAAATCATATTTCTCCGCCAGTTTGAGAGAAGGTGTCAAGTATTTGATTACTGAACCTTCAGAGATGGTAAAGATCAATCTGCTGCCACAGGTAACGCATTTATTGATAAGCGGCGGCCTGCGGTATTTAGCGTTGCACTTAACGCAGCGGAACTGCTGCATGGAGAATTTACGCAGGTTACCTTTGATATCACGGAGAAAGTGTTTCTGGATTACCAGCTTAGCTACGTCATCCATATTCACTGCCCTAACTTTCTTGGCAATTTCCATCTGGCCAAATAATTTCTCTTCCATGGAAGGAAGAATCTTATAGGCAGAACATTGAATGCCTTTGTTAAAATTATCAACGTGATGGGTAAATCCATATCCTTCATATTGTTTCTCAGTGCCAAGACGATCAGAAAGCTGTTCCACTTTTTTCTTTTCAGGGCCGTACTTGACTTCCCAGGGATTTTTTAATTCTAAAGAGGCTTCATACATTTCCAAAGGATACTTCCAAACTAGATCAATACCGTGAACCTGGTCATCGACTTCGGTTGGATCTAAGAAAGAAGTGAGAACTAAAGGAGCATCCATGGTTGATCCTCTAGTATTGGGAAGGAATTGACGAGAGAAATTCAGCAGCGCATCCATCAACAACATAACTGCTGCTTCATCACCATCACAGTCCCTACGCAGACCGGCATGGAAAGTAGGATGCGCCAGCAACCCTTGCGTCTGCGAAGCACCAATAATTCTTCCTATTAATCCGGCAGAAATATGCGGGGCAAGGGCGATGACTAAATGTCCAGCCAACTCCTCTTCTTTTTTGATATTGTAAAATGATTTCAAACCATAAAATTGAGTTAGAAGATCGTCTACAAATTCGGAAACACGCTTCAATACTTTCGGCGCAGACTCATCCAAGGAATCAAACCCGGGAAGAATAATATCCTGCGGCTTTAATTCTAATATTTGATTATCGTTTGTCAGCTCTTGGCCATAAATATCTTTCAAATATCCAAGTTCCCGCAATTTTTCCACAGAAGTTCCTATTTCTTTCGGTTTAAAATGAGTTATAGGTAATTCTGTGCAGTCATACCGGGTAGTTCCTTCCTTATTCACATAGACATCATGTTTGGCACGCAGAATTCCTTTAGCCAGATGTTCTACGACGTGATTTTTGTTGGAAGTCCCGCGAACACCTTTGATAAGATCAGCATGAAGCTTTTCTCCCAATCTTTCTTTGGCTTTGTTGAAATAATATTTGATGTCGATATCAGTATTCTTATATGGAAAGGTTTTGCCGTGACGACAAACATCTTTTTCAAGAGCGCCGCAATATTTGCAATTATATTTTTGCACACATTCTTTCCCGCAATCTTCGCAACTTCGATAAACCATTTCTTTGCTACAGTGCGTACAAAAAAATGTTGGGAAAGCACTTTGCACTTTTCCTGCTTCCATAGCTGATTGAAAGCTGCGTAATCGATCGCCTTCTTCTCCGACGGGAAACAATACTTGCGGGCTTCCGGTAAGATGGCGCATCTTTGCTTTCTCAGGCCTACCCATCCTGGCGCCGATAAAGGTGCCGGCTTTGTCACGAATTTTCAATGGACAAATCTTATTTATGATTTCTAAACCATCTTTCTCTTCTGAGATTGATAATTCCAATTTTTCCAACTCAGCCTGGTCTTCGAAATTAAAACACAGGGCAAGAGCAATCGCTTCTTTTCTTTCTAAGACAATATTCTCTTTGTTTATGACGCTATGAGGCACACCAAGGAATTCCAGGATTTTTTTCCCCTTTTTATGCAATTCTTGATTCTGATAATAAGGAATGATTATTTTTTTCATTCCTTTCTCGTCTTTCTTAAGTTTACCTTCCTTCAGCCATTCCAATAAAAGCACAGTATCATCTGCGCTTATCAATTTCCAATAAAAAATATATTCTGGATGTAAGGGCACTTTGAGGAGATTGCTGATAGCTATCCCTTCTTCAAGAGTAGGAAATTCAAACAAAGGTGAAGAAAGCAATTTTTGCAGTCTTTCTTCCTCTAGCTTCACTTCCTTTGCTGCGGTAGATATTTTTCCCCCATAGTTCTCTTGTATAGCTTTCTCAACTTCCAGCGCCCACCATTCCGGACAATAACCGACTGGAGCAAGGTAATGCCCGTTTTCTGAAAAATCGCCATAATTAAACATGATGTCTCCTAAAAAAATAATTTCTTCTACGTTGGAGTTATGTTGGCGTGCTTCTTCCTCGGTAGTAAGTTTTAGAACCGAACCATCTTTAAGGCGGACCACAGGACCTTCTAAAGTATCACATATAGTAACCGTAGCTCCTTTTCCAGGACGTTCTACTTTCAACTGGGTTCCAATAGCTATGTACTTTTCTAATACCATCAAGGTAGCTGGATGCATCCCGGCAGCAGAAAATCCCGATACACGGCTGCGGCCATAGCGTAGCCTAAGGCCACCGACTGCTAAAGGATAGGTCAGGATAGGCCTTCCGGCGACCATGTCCATGATGAAGGTGTTGTTAGCTTTGACTACTTTCTTTGTTTCAGTTGTCTTTTCTTTGTCCTTTGTTGCAGCCGCAGCATGTTGAGCATGAATCTTTTCCTTCAGATGTATAAATTCATTCATAAATTCCCATTCCAACCCAAAATCTTTTCCCCACTTAGAAAGACGCTTCCATAATTTAGGGGCTTTCTGGCAAAGCCCTTCGGCCATCACCAGGGCCATTCCGCCGCGAATATAGTTAGTTTCAATGCGGGGAATATCTTTGTAATTTGAGACCTCAATCTCTTCAGTAGGATCTCCATCAACTTCTACTGGAAGATGGGAAGCCATGAATTTAACTTCATCGTCTGAAGGACGATATTGCAAGTTGGTTACCCGTTCATGATAGTCCTGAATTTCAATGGCAAACCTATTGATTTCTTTTTCATCAGGATCATAAGGATGATATCCCATTTTAATACGAACATAATCAGCAAGAATGACGGAAGTTGAAGCAGCAGTTCCTCCTGCTCCTCGAATAGGGCCGGCATATTGCAGAGCAAAGTATTCTTTTCCATCTTTTCTTTTTTTGATTTTCAGTCCAATGAATCCTTCCAAAGGAGCAGACACTATTCCTAAAGTTAGGTACGCAAATCCAACCCGAATTCCAACTTCCATAGCTTCCAATTTATCTTTAAATTTGCAATGTTTCTCTTGAGCTACTTCTTCAGCAATTTTGAAACCCACTCTCCAATCAAGAAGGCCGTATTCTTTCTCCAATTCTGTAATCCGCTGGGTTACATTAGAATCAGTTACCTGTGGAGCTACTACGGAAATTAAACCCACTACTCTTTCAGCCATGTTTTTGGCAAGCGGAATAGAAACTTCCAGCTCAGGATCAAGCCCTTTTTTTCGAGCAGCTTTAGCTAAGTCATAGGCTTCCTGGATGCCTTTTCCAATATTGTCAAAGTATTCTTGTATGTGTGGTGAGGCTTTCATACCCTCTAATCAGCTCTTTTTATGTGTTTTAATCTCTGTATTACCATTAACCAAACTTAAGGACTTTAATTTCCCGGGTCTTGAGATTTACGAGAGGAACGCGAGCAGGTTCTGGCTGGTGGCCAAGCTTTTCCTGAAAACTAGTTGTACCTTGCCAGCAACTGCCGGAAATTGTGGTGATCCCTTTATAGTTAGCAACGTTGGAATAATGTATGTGCCCGCTGATCAGGAAATCAGGCACTTTTTTTATAAGTAGGGGGTCTTCTTTGTGGCCGGGAAAGTAAGGTGTTGATTTGAAAGATGGTGCAAGATGCCGCCGCTTAAGCAAAAATTTCATGATTAAATCCGCGCGGTGATATCCCCCATTATTTCGTATAGATTCAACGTTAGCAACATAATAATCAAAACTGTACCCGTGGTAAAGCAAAACATCAAAACCAGAAAAAGTCTCGGTCTTTCCTATGTTAACCAGAGCCGGATTAGTCACTAAAGTTACATTAGGAATCTTGAATAAGCTAGGAGCAAATGTTTCATCGAAAGAAGATTGCGGCTCAGCCAGGTGCACCGCATCATGATTCCCCGGACAAATGATGATGTGTTTATCGGAAGGTATTTTTTTGATAAGTTCACAAAAATCTTGGTATTGCTTGATTATATCATGCACGGCTAATTCTTCTTGCTGGGAAGGGTAAATGCCTACCCCGTCAACTAAATCACCAGCAACAAACACATATTTTACTTTCTGAGCGATTTCTCTTTGAGTGGGATTACCTGCTTCCCCATTGATCCAGCGTAAAAATTTGTTAAATTCGTCTTTCAGGAAGAGGTTTGAACCTACATGGATATCAGAAAGGAAAACGGCATATTCTTCTACTTCGCTTTTCTTAAGTTGATTATTGGCCGGAATATCGGGCCAGATTATTTCCTCGCCGAAGATAATTTTATCACCTAATACGCCGCTGATGCCTATAACTTCATCTAAAACCAAATCTTTCGCTTTTTGGAAGAGCTCTTTCTTGTTTTTAGAAAATACAATTTTTATCCGGCCGGTCAAGTCTTCAGCATTGATAATAATATTTCCATTCTTGGTTTCGCTTACATCTTCGATTAAGGCAATCACAGAAACATTCTCTTTTTCTTTTTTACCTAAAAGCCGGCCAATGGGCATAACATTTTGCAATTCTTGCCTTTGCCGCAAGATACTTTCTAAAAACTTGTATCGTGAAGCAAATAGGAGAGTAAAATCCTTAACCTCAAATTTCCTGGCTTCATTCTGATATGAAATAACTATATATACTTTAGAAGGGGAAAGAATGATGGGGGTTAGTTCGGGAGAAGAAGTCAGTATTGCTGGAGAGTCAAGAAGATTAGAAAAATGAGTTTCAGAAGATAAAGATTCTGAAGTAAAATTCATTTCTGTTTCTAAACTGTTTAACTGTTGTTTTTTATTGAAGTCGGGATCGGAACTTCTTACCTGTAATTCGGCCTGTTTAAACCTTTGTAACTGAGCTTGGTATAATTCATCATCACGCTCCTTTTCTGCGTGCACTCGGAGGGAGTCTATCTCGTACCAATCAACCAAGCTTCTTTGTTTGGTAACAATATCAACATAGTCGGTATTCAGGACTAACAAATCTCTTTCTTGTTCTAACTTTCCGATCACATTATCAGATAAAAGAGCATCAACTTTTTTATCTAAAACATCTTTGCTTACTAATATTCCCCTTTCAAACAAGTCCTCAATAAGTTTTTGTTGGTCTTCCATGTTTTATGACCTAAATAATTGCATTTAACTAATGATTTATTATAATATTAAGTTAATTGTAATGATTTTTCCAGTACTGATTTCAATTTTAAGACTAGATTTTCATCGACGGATAAGGAGATATCTCTGGTCCTGCCATATCTGCCTTTCGATATGATCTTTGCATTAATTATCCCCAGCATATCCATCTCAGCGATAATGTCAGAAACCCGGCGCTGAGTAAGAACATTTAATTTAGTCTGTCGACACACATTTTTATAAACATCATATATTTCTCCAGTAAAGAAATTTTTCTTCTGAGGAGCAAAGAGTAAGATTGCATATAACACTGATTGAAATTGTTTTGGTTGATTGGTAGCTGCGCTAATGACTTTATCTGACTCTATTTTCTTCTCCGCTTCATCGAGATGGCTTATTTCCACTTTTGTCGAGCCGTTCCTTTCGGCAAGCTCTCCAGCAATTCTCAGTAAATCTATGGCTCGGCGGGCATCTCCGTGATCACGGGCAGAATAGGCGGCGCATTTTTCAATTACTCCGGGCTGTAGTGCTTCTGGTTTGAAGGCCTTTGCTGCTCTTTTTCTTAAGATGTCCTGAATCTGTAAGGCGTTATAAGGTGAAAATATGAGCTCTTCTTCAGATAAGCTGCTTTTAATCCTAGGATCAAGATGCTCAGTGAAAACCAAATTATTGGAAATTCCCACTAAACAAATTTGTGATTTTTGCAATTCTACGTTAATCCTAGTTAAATTATATAATATTTCATCCCCTATCTTCTTGGTAAGTTGGTCTATTTCATCTAAAACTAGAAGAATTATTTGTTTTTCCCTATCCAACAGCTTGTAAAAGATATTATACACTTCATCAGTAGGAAGCCCGGTTGATGGTATTTCTTGCCCGAATTCCTTGATTAATTGGGCGATTAAACGATATTCTGTATCCGCAACCCGCTTTAATTTACAGTTCAGATAAATACACTTAAGAGGTAAGCTGTTCTGTGTAGCCACTTTACTCATAGAAATAAGGATATGTTTAATAGAAATAGTCTTCCCGGTACCGGTTTTTCCATAAATAAAGAGGTTGGAAGGTTTTTCCATCCTTAAAATAGGAGCAAGGATATTTGCTACTTCTTGAAGCTGCTCCTCCCTATATAATATTTCTTCGGGAATATATGAAGGTACCAAGGTTCTTTTATCTGTAAAAATAGATTCCTTCTTTAAATAATTCTCAAAAAAATGTTTTATCTCCACCATTTTTTACACCGACCCCTTTATTTCTCATGGAAAATGAATTGATTGTAAATTGAAGTGATCATCTGTAAGCATTAATAAAGTATTTGGAGGTGAAGGATATACTTTTTCATTTAGATTTTCTATCACCTACATTGC
>JBBSWK010000069.1:0-1306 GCA_038046325.1 Nanobdellota archaeon
AGCGAACCGTGGTTGCCAGTTTCTTTACCAATGGTTCAAGGTTAGCGTTAGGCGGCACTACACAACCTAACTTAGGGTTGGGCATCTTTCCTCGTCCTCCCAGTGCTTTACCGAAGACAGCAGCAATCTTGGGCATGATAGTTGCTTGCGCAATAAAATAATCATAATTTTGGGCTAATTTCTTTGCTGCTTTCTTATCTTCTTTATATTTGTCAAATTCAGTATCTCGAATAACCAAATCGCAAAATTTAGTTGCTTGGTCTGCTAATTGCTGATCCACAAATGCAGCAATCTTAATTTTTTTTCCTTTTGAGTATGGTAAATTAGCAAAGAAATCAAGCGGTGCTGTTTTTACATCGTAGTCTTTCAGATTAATAATTAGGTCGTAAGATTGTACAAACTTCTTCTGCGGCTGTTTCTGTAATTCCTGCAGTGCTTTTTGGACTTGTTCCTTATTCATAACAACCTCCCACTGGGCAGAATTCTGCGTGCTGCACCCTGCGTTGTACGCTGAGGACTATATGCTGCACAGCCAGTGGTATTATTGGTTTAGGTCTTGTGAATAGAATTTATTTATAAAGATATCGAAAATTTAGTAGAATTTTCGGGATCTTCCGAAAAACTTGTTTTTCGATACATTATGGTAATTTTGAAGATAATTTTTATCGCCTTTTCTATTCTCCTGCCTATTTATCTTGATAACAAAATACTATTCTGCCGCCATATTCTCCTTCTTTGGCAGTGGCGGGAATTAATAAAGTAAAGACTACTTCTTGTTTTTGACCTGGCTTTATCTCAAAGGTTTTCGGAGAGATTATTATCCAAGAAGAAAAATCTCCTTCCGCCCAGACATGCGTAATCGCATCTTTGGTGTATTCTGAAGAAGCTGTTCTTCTCGCGGTGCCTCCGGGTGATAACGTTCCGAAAGTCAGATTGTGCTTGTTGAGGTCAAATCCCATATAATTTCGACCTTCAGACGGTTTAATGTTGACGGAAGTAAGAACGGTTTTCACGGTATCACAACTTTCTTCTGTTTTTACCGTAAAGATAATAGTTAGAATAATTGCGGTAAGGGCAATAGTCAGAATAAAATAAGGAGAGATTGGTTTTTTCATGGTTTTTTACGTTGATTTTATCAAAATAGGACTAGACGGCCCATCGGCGATGAATTCTCCGCATTTTACATTTGGTTCTTTGGAGAGTTGATTTTATTTTTTATTTTTTTTAGGTCTCAATAAAAACACGGTTATTAAAATGATAACCACCAGCAAAGATATTCCTACCATGGCAAGTGTTACTGCTGATG
>JBBSWK010000070.1:0-1082 GCA_038046325.1 Nanobdellota archaeon
ATCTCTCGTCACCCAAAATCTTTATAAATAACCCTTAATTTTGCTTGTTTATGGCACGATTACGAAAATTCTCAGCATACCAGAACCTGGAACGCCCTTATACTAGAATTAGTAAGTACACTAAGAAGAACTTTGTCCGGGGAGGTTTCCCACACAAAAAAATAGTTCGCTTTAACATGGGCACGGAGAAGAAGTACGATACCTTAATTCAATTGAACGCTGGCCGAAGCATGAATATCCGCCAGGAATCACTGGAATCAGCCAGAGTTGTTTCTAACCGATATCTGGAAAAGACCTTAGGTAAAAACTTCTATCTGCGCTTGAAAGTATATCCATTTCACGTTCTACGGGAAAATCCCTTAGCTTCAGGAGCAGGTGCAGACCGTATGAGCACCGGTATGAAGATGTCGTACGGTAAGACCATCGGCTGTGCTGCCAGAATCAGAGAAGGCCAGACTGTCTTTGAATTACTTGTTGATAAAGCTAACATCAAAGAAGGACGAGAAGCCTTAGGACGTTCTGCGACCAAGTTGCCTTGCACGTGTAAAGTGGTTGTAAGTCAGTAAATTCGATTTTTCTAAGAAACAATTATAAATAGTTCTAAAAGTAGATACTAGAATGGCTACATTAGAAGATGGATTAACTGAACAAAAAAAGACACTTAAAAGAACTCCCCAAAGAGATGAGTTATTTTCAAAAGGTATTGAACAAGCTTTAACTCTTACTGAATTAGGAGAAAGTATTGGTATTACCAGAGAAGGAGCACGATTGTATCTTCACCAAATAGGATTGCATGAAACTTGGAAAGAAAAAAGAAATCAACAGAAACTAAAACTCCAGCAAAAACTCCATAAACAATAAGCCCCAAAATAGAGATCGTTTTTAAAAAAAGAAACAATAAATTTGCAATATTTATTTCATTCATAAATGTTTTTTGGACTTGCCTGTCAAACTCCTAATTGTTTCAACAACTTTATTGGGATGTGGCACTGCTTCAAATTCAATATTGGGAATTTCTCCAGCTGTTTCTACCAAAACATTACCGTAGTTAAAAATCGTGGCAACCAATCCTCCGGATATAT
>JBBSWK010000071.1:0-2398 GCA_038046325.1 Nanobdellota archaeon
GCTAAATATGCAGCGATATTTGCTGCAGACGATCAGATGTATTGGTGCAACATGAATAAAGCGTTGACCAGATTGGATTTGTTGACTAAAGTGTATGGTGGAGAAGAAATTGCCTATGGAGAAGCTGGCGGCAAGATTGGTGAGTTGATTACGTACTATAAGAATGATATTTCCAGCGATTGCCAGGGATATTTAGAGCAATATAATGAAAATGCCTTAGACGCATTAACAAAACTGTCGCATGCCACTGCCGCCTGCCGTTTACATCAAGGGTCTTGCGTAGACTTAATCGATGCAGCAGATATGCTCAGGAAAATTAACGATAAATTGAGAATATCCTGCAGTGTTTCGCTGTATTGATGAGAGAAATAGCAGAAGAAGATGGAAACAAAAATATGAAAAACAGAAGATTGAATCGGCAAGGACAATTACAGATGACCGAAACTATCGCGATTCTCTTTATCTTTTTCATTCTGCTTTTATTTGGAATAATCTTTTACTTTCGGTATCAGAAAGTGGCGTTCCAGGAGAAACAAGAAGAATTGTTAGCAGTGCGGGCCATGGAGAGCACCCTGAAAGTATTATTCATGCCGGAATTGATCTGCAGCCGAGGAGAAGCAGAGCCGGAAGATAATTGTTTTGATGTCTTAAAGCTTAATGCAACCCAGAAAACAATGCAGCAATATCTTGATGAGTATTATTTTGAAATATTTTCCTATGCTACTGTAACTGTTCAGGAAACGTACCCGGAAAATAAAACCTGGGTGTTGTACGATAAGCCAAAACCTGAATTTACCAGGAAAGAACCAACTTTTTTTGTGGTTACCTTACGAGATGAGTTAGCTGGAAAAGATCAACCGGAATACGGATTTGGGTACGTTGCGGTGACCGTATACTCTTGACTTTGAAAGGAATAAAAATGGGGATTAAAAAAAATGTTCGTGGACAAATGGAGGCAGTAGGACTGGTAGTGATAGTTATCTTGATAGCATTAGGTATGTTGTTCATGGCCACGTTTGCATTAAAATCCGAACCGCAAAAAAAGATATTTACCCGTAAAGGGTTAGCATATAGCACCATGAGTGCGCTTATGAAAACGACAGTGAGTGAGAAAGCAGCCTGTTATTCCTTAAGTCAAGGAGCGCCCAAAATAGGCGGAGATGTGATTGAAGATTGCGCCAAGTATAGAGATGTTGATACTTCTATATACCAATGTATTGGCCCTACATCTGGAAAAGCATTACACAGTTGTGATTTCTTAGCAGAGATGATAGCATATACTTTAGGCACCACTTTGGGGAGCTGGAACAAGAATTATGAGTTTCATGCACAGCTGATTCCTTTTCAAGGGGAAGAGCCGATAGATATTATTGAACCAATTATAGCTGGTGGATGCCCTAAATGGAAAGAACGAGACAGTTCTGGCTTGTTTCCGATCAATACTGAGGCAGGATTAGTAGAAAATTCATTGTATTTATGTGATTAGGCTAGGAAAACTTTATATATCTACTTTCTTTCTTATTTCGAAGGAAATAGCGGGTGCTATAATCCCTTTGATTATCAAAAAACGAGGTGTGTGAGAATGATATTTTCAAGAAAAGGGCAAGGGTTGCCGATAAACGTTATTATTGTTGCTGCTTTAGCGTTGATTGTTCTAGTGGTTTTAGTGGTTATTTTCACCCAACAAACAAGCCAATTCGGCCAAAAGGTTGGTGAAGAAACTAAAACAGAATTGTTCAAGATGCGGATATTTTACGGGCAGTGCAGGCCGGGAGAAGCTTTTGAGAATGCGTTTATGAAAGAATTTGATTCTGCTAGTTCAGAAGAAGCAAAAGATACCGCGCGCTCTGCTTTCAGAGATGAAATTGACAGATGTAAAGAATTCAGCGACAGCAAGGAATCGTGTGAGTCTGGATCTGGATGCGTGTGGAGCTAGACAAGCAGGATACCAGTAGCGTGCGGCATACAACCATGAACAGAAAAGGTGAAGCGGACATGTGGTGGATTATTGCCGGTGCACTGCTAGTCTTGATTGTGGTAGTGGTGTTGCTTACATTTTTCAGTCGTGGAACGCAGAAGGCTGAAGCAGGATTGGCAGCATGTGAGACGACGGGAGGACAATGCGTGCTTAAAGGAGATTGTCGTAAACTTGGTGGAAATCCAACCTCTCCTGCTTTGTTTGAATGTGAAGATAAAGAATCATACGAATGTTGTTTTGGCATGAAAAAGCCTTTAACAGGCAATAGTTAATCACATGAAATGGCACAAAAAAGCAATGCAGAATGAAACGATGGCGCTGATCATCATCATCATTTTGGCGCTTTTGCTGTTTGGAGTAATCGTATACGGGCTGCAAAAGAAATTTGCGCCGTTATCACCGTGAATGATGGAATAATGG
>JBBSWK010000072.1:0-1885 GCA_038046325.1 Nanobdellota archaeon
GCAAAGTGGCTGTCTCTCCATCTATTTTAGAGAGGCTAATAGTGTGGGTGCTTCCTCCCCAAAGAAAAGTTAAATCAAATGATGGGCCTAATTCTACTTCCTGGACAGTAATTGAGGGTTTTATTTCTTTTTTCTCTTTTTGAGGGCCTCCTCCTCCTCCACCACCTTCGCCGCCCTTAACTCCTCCACCACCACCTGTGCTAACTAAATCAGAAATAACAAGATTAAATGTTCGGGTTGCGCTTGCGTTGACGTTACAAGCGGATGCATCGCTAACTGTGATAAGGATAGAGTGAGTTCCCGTCGAAGCTATCGGAGTAAAGCTAATGTATCCACTCTGGTTGATAGTAAATAAAGAAGTATTATCTGCATAGCTTAGGCTGGTGTTTGCACCGTAAAACGTAGCGCTTATTTGTAGTGTATATGCTGTGCTGATAGTTGCAGTTTGATCTGTAATAGCCGTAACCTTTGGCGGTCTCGCGACACAAATCATGGCGTTTCCTGTCGCGGTAGTAGAGGCAGCTGAAGTCAGTTTATCTGTATTGCTAAAGGCAACAAAAAAAAGAGTGGTATTAATTACTAAGAGAAGTATAGCTAATAATAACATCGTCCTCTTTTTTAGTACCATTTATGAAATCACAGAAAGCAAATAACCTATAAATACTTATCTTTTTTGGGTGTTAGAACTTAATTAATTTTTTCATCGATTTGCTTGGCCACTTCCCGCAGTTCAGCAAAGACTGATTCTGTATCTCTTTTCAAATCTTCTATCAGGCGCAGCAGGTTAGACTCCCGTAACAAATAACCTTCTTTTTCTCTGAGCACGATTCCTGAATCCATTAATCTGGTCAAATGATGGACTACTGTTCCTCGGCTCAGGTGCAGTCGTTCCGCAATTTCATCTGAAGAAAGCGGCGCATTTGTTTTTTTCACCAAAGTGATAAAGATTCGAAAGCAGCTGCTATCTTTATCCCGCAAACCGAA
This sequence comes from Nanobdellota archaeon, assembly GCA_038046325.1. Classification (GTDB taxonomy): domain Archaea; phylum Nanobdellota; class Nanobdellia; order Woesearchaeales; family GW2011-AR9; genus JACPIL01. The sequence goes on from JBBSWK010000072.1 coordinate 985, forward strand.
CAACCCTAAGGAATTACCCATCCATTGAAGATCGGAATTGATATTATTATCTTGTACGCGGCGAATCTTCACTACAGTCACTCTTTTTATCATGGGGAGTAAATAGTAAGCGTATTTTTAAATTTTACCCGAAATATTTATATATCAAATCTATTTTGAATCAACTTAGTCGAGCTAAGACCGACAAGATGGAACGATGGAAACAAAAAAAGAAACCAAGGAATCTCTAAAATCAGGAAAAGCAGAAACTGCCTCCGCTGTAGAAGCTCAAAAAGAGCTAAGCGTTGAGGAATTAACTGATCTTCTCAAAAGAACGCAAGCTAATTTTGAAAATTATCGCAAGCAGAATCAAACTTATATTGAAGAGCTCAGAAAAATGGCGGCCAGAGATATTGTCCTTCAACTATTGCCCATCATAGACAACTTTGAGCTGGCACTGAAAGCAGCTTCAAAAGAAAACGCCAACCAAGAACTGCTCATGGGTGTGGAATTGATCCATAGCCAGTTAATGAACTTGCTGCAGCAGCACCAGGTCCTTAGTATAGAAACCGTAGGAAAGAATTTTGATCCTTACTGTCATGAAGCCTTGATGAAAGTTCCTTCAGAACTTCCGGCAAATAAAATTATGGAAGAGTTTCAGAAAGGATTTACCATGCAGGGCAAAGTATTGCGGCATGCTAAAGTGAAAATAAGTTCCGGTCCGGAACAAAATCAGGATTCCAAAAGCAAAAAAGTAACAAAAAATAATCAAGAAAATTTAGAAATTAAAAAATAAATTAGGAGGTCAATAAAAATGACAACTACACAAAAGGATACAAAAGCATCAGGACCAACAATTGGTATTGATTTAGGTACAACTTTCTCTGCAGTAGCAGTACTGGAAGGAGGAAAGCCAACTATA
>JBBSWK010000073.1:0-10087 GCA_038046325.1 Nanobdellota archaeon
AAGGCATGGCATATTTTTTTAGAGCTTCTTCCACCGCTCCGGTCTGTGAGTGATAGCTTTCGCCTACTGCTTCATTCATGAAGGTTTCGGTATTGTCTGCGGTGATTATTTTTTTAATCATTTTTATCGTCGAGAGATTGATACTTCAATAGCATTTCTTGCTGAAGATCTTCAGGTTTTTTTTATCCATACATTAGAATTCTTACTCTTCTTGAAAAAGCTTTTGTTCTAATTGGTTGAGATGACTTGAAGCTTTCTTCCAAGTATAGGCAGAATGCAAACAAGCTCCTATCGCAAGAATTTCAAACAGAAGCAAGCCGCTACAGATTACATTATCCCACGGTTCAGAGAATTTTCCTGAACATCTCTCAGCAAAATAAGGAATCATCAGAGCTTCTAACGCATGAAAAACAGCATATCTCTTCGATCTTTTAATTTTCTCTCGGAGATCTTGAATCATATCCTCAGGACATATCTCCGGCGGTGATAAACTATAACCAAAATCTTCATCCGGTGCCATCTACAACTTCTCCGCTCTTCCTTTTCGCACTAACAATTCCGCAACTTCAGGAAAAATCTCCGTTTCTTCTCCGACATCAAAGGGGCCATAGACTTTCATATCTTTCCAGACAAAGCTGGGCGTAGGATGAGTGAAACGTATTTTAGTTTTAGTTATGGTTGGTTTTGGTACTGTTTTTTCTTCCGTAGAAGGCACCGCCTTCGAGGCACTGGAAACGTTGTTTCCTTGTGCCTCCTGCTCGCTCTGCTGCTGCAATTCTGCCTTGATCTGTTCCTTTCTTTGCTCTAAACTCAGGTCAACACGCTGCACCACTCCGTTGACCGATGGCAATTCAGCTCTAAATAGGTTCAATAACACTCCCCGCCTGAAATGATCTAAACTCTGGAGAATTTGCGCATAAAATTCCTTCTCTTCCCGCAGCATGGCGCTGGTATCGATGATATCAGATCCTGTTCTACTCTTGTTCATAGCGATATCAATGATCTTCTTCTCACGTTTTTCGTACAATTCCTTCAGGATGCGCCGGATGCTGCGCAGCTCGTATTCTAACTTTTCCTTTTCACCGGCTGCAAAAATATTCTCTCCTTCCTTCTTCATCTCCAAGAGTGCTTGCTTTTCCCGCAGATAACTAACCACATCAAAGAAAAAAGCCTGGTCCAGCTTCTGTAAATCTTCCTTTTTCTTCTCATTACGCAGGAAATCGTACAAGGTCTCGAGAGTGATCTTTATATTGTCCATTGCTGAAGGTGTACTTGCTGAAACTAACACTACATCTGCCCCCATTCAAGTTGAGAGTTTCCGTTCTTTTAAAACTTTGTCGAAAATTCAAGACACACTTCATTTCACCACCAATTAATTACATCAAAACTAGAAAATTTATAAAATAGAGGCAAAATAGAGTAGTATGGTAATGAGAAATACTTATGCACTGTTGATAGCTGGGGATGAAGAAAGATTTGTAGATGCCGCTTTAGAATTCAAAAAATATCTGATAGACCAAGCAAAATTTAACCCAATAAAAATATTCCAAGTTTATGCACAGGAGGATAATTATGATGTTTGTAATACAGTAGAAAAATGTTTTACCACTGCAGAAGAAGATGCCACTAATAATCAAGTAGTCATAGCGTATAATGGGCATGGTACAAAGGTAGGAATTTCACCAACAAAAGAAGGCTAGTATTCTATCATTAGTTACTTTGAGCTGGGCATGAGGTTACGTGCCCTTAAAAGAGAATTTCTTTTTGTAAATGATTGCTGTTATTCTGAAAGCGTTATTCCTGTATTCGAGAGTTTCAAGTTATTACCACATAAAGGAGCAGTTATTGCTTCTGCAGCTATAAATGAATTAAGCTATGGAAATTTATTTTCTAAACAATTACTCGATTCAGTAAGGCAGAAGAGACCATTCGACAAATCCAGATTAGCTTTTATAGAAAAAGTAAATCTTAGCATCTATGGAGGAAGCAATAACTCAGGAATCTCAACTTATAAAGACGAAAACGAAACAGTAGAAGTAATTGAAAACTTAGATTTTAAAGAAACAAAAGTAACTAAATTTATTCCACTTATTCAGCACCCACAACGCTGTGGCCTCTCCTTAGACCACCTCCTCTTTCCACAATAACATGGCTACCCTAACATATACCACCCTTTCTTTCCACGATAAAGGAGAGCATCTGCAAGTCAATCTGCTTAGATTGTTCTATGCAGAAATCCCAAAAGAAGAAATAGAGAAAATAGCTGCCTTCTCTCTGCCAGATCCAAACACCATCGAATTCAACAAAATCGACCAAGAGAAAGCAGAAACTAAATTTTCTTTCCTTTTAGCAAAATATTTTGACCATCTCAAAAACAAATTAACGGGAAATCTGGTAACCTACATTCATAAAAATTCTGGCATTCCACTTATTGGCAATGTCGCTTTCGGAATTGTGTACAGAAATTCATCCATCATCGAGATCAAGCCAGTAACTTCCTGTAATCTTGACTGCGTCTATTGCTCAATCTCTGAAGGTTTGTCCAGCAAGAAGCATGATTTTGTGGTGGAAAAAGATTATTTAGTGGAAGAGCTGCAAAAAGTGATAGACTTTGTCGCTGAACCAGTCGAAGTGCACATTGGCGTACAAGGCGAACCGTTCCTCTACGCAGATATGGAAAATCTCTTTGCTGATCTGCAGACCATGGATAAGGTACATACCATTTCCATTGACACTAACGGAACTCTTTTGAACAAAGAGATGATTGATAGAATCGCTAAATATACAAAACTTCAACTCAATCTATCTCTCGATGCTCTCGATGAAGAGAAAGCCAAATTGATCGCCGGGACTAATTCCTATAATGTCAAGCACGTTAAAGAAGTCATTGCCTATGCCTCGAAAAAATTGAAAGTTATTGTCGCTCCAGTGTTAACCCAAGGTTATAATGAGAATGAAATGGAAAAAATCATTCAGTTTATTAAATCACTGGAGGTAAAACCAATCCTGGGAATACAGAATTTTCTCAAATACAAAACTGGCAGAATCCCAGCGGAAGAGATTTCCTGGGACAAATTTTATGCTTTGCTGGAAGCCTGGGAAAAGAAATATGATATCAAGCTCAAATTAAATAAAGATGATTTCAACATCCGCAAAACTAAAGATATGCCTAAACCGTTTAAGGAAGGCGATGTCGTTTCAGTGGTGCTGAAATGCCCGGATCGCTTTAGCAATTCATCTATCGGGGCAGCGAAGGATCGCAACATCTCCATTCCTGGATGCCCATTCAAAGAAGGCAAACAGGTCAAAGTAAAGATCGTCCGGGATAAGCATAATATCTTTGTGGGAAGGCTTGTTTAAGTCATTACCAGTTAGTAATAAAATTTAAGAAGATTTATAAATAGTTATCTCCTCATAAGCTTATGGCCCAGGCGGATGTAAATAAGGAAGATTATGTCCCTAAATACCATACTATCACCCACCACTTTTTAGACTTGGAACGGAAAGAAGGGTTTCCGGTCACTGATGCAGAATACGAAACATTGGATAGAATCATAGCTCAAGCTGAGACTAAAATCAAGGCAAGACCAAACTGCTCCCGAAAAGAAGCAATAAACAGCCTGCAAAAGATTGACGCCATCTTGACTAGCAATGGATTCCAATACCAAACGAGGATGATTTTATCGGAAGCGCTCAAAACCAAAAGAACCAACTGCGTCACTTCCTCGTTCATCTATAAAGCGATCGCTGAAACATTGGATCTGCCAGTACATTTTTCCAGAGCTCCTGCCCATCTTTTTATACGCTGGGGGCTAAATGATAAGGGTTATGTGAATTGGGAGACTACCTCTGTACCTGCTTGTGAATGTCCTACTCAACACTATCAAAGAGTCATGCCTATCGCTGATTCATCCATAAAAGATGGTGTCTACCTTACTGGCTTGACCAAAACAGAAGCTTTAGCGCTTCCATATGCTCATATTGGATTTATCTTGCAAAGAAAGGGAGATCTGCATAAAGCAATAAAATACTACACTAAAGCAATAACGTTGTATCCTAAACATGCTGAAAGCCATAACAACATCGGAGAGGCTTATATAAAGTTGGGAAACTATGAAAAAGCCATCGCTGCCCTCACTAAAGCGATAGAATTGCATCCTTTATCCCCAGAATCATATAACAAAAGAAGTATAGCTTATCACAAAATGGGAGAGAAAGAAAAAGCTATCGACGATGCCTGTACAGCATTCGAACTATCATGAAAACTGATCTATCCTACGTAAGCATGGACCAAGCTTCTCGAATTTTAGACTACCGAGTAGTGCCTGAAAGCAGAGAAGAGCGGTTAGAACTAATAAGAATCATGCGTTATACTAAAGTAAAAGGAGCTTATAAAAATTTATCCAGAACTCCAGATGATCAACTACGCCGAGTCGCACAAAACCTCTTGAAAGATGCCGAGAAAAAAACCCGCCAATACTGGAGCAAAATAGACCAAGAAGTTGCCTCAGAAGAATTCCAAGATCACTATCATGCTCATCTCTGTGACCTTTTTAATATCCCTGAAGAAAAGCGTGATTCTTACACCATCAATGAATTAGAACAACAACTGTTACAATAATTCAGACCACTACATAAGGCTTACCGGCGAAATTAAAAATATCAGAATTTTTGGAAGCTTTTCTGCTCACCGCGGGAATTTTTGTATGATCGATATAATCATCTTCTATGCCTAAGGCAGCTATCCTGGAATAATTTTGAAAAGATTCCAGAACTGCCATCTGTAATTTTTCCATGCCAGCATAATCAACTTTAACCCAATCCAAAGTAGTAAAGAAACAGTCAAGAGTATAGCAAGAAAGCCGAGGAACTGTTTCCAATAGTTTCTGTTGAAAATACTCTCGAGGTTTTAATGCTTCCAAAAACTCACAGGATATTGTTTCGATCCCTTTGCCGCTCTCAATAAATGCTGCAGAACCTCCGTCACTAAATCCTATCGAGAGAGACAATGCTTTGGAAACTGCATACACTAAGCCGCTGGAATCTTGGTCTGAGCCAGATTCGCCTAAAAAAGGAAATCGATTCCGGAAAAGATAGGATTTTTCAAAACGGATTACCGCCTCGCTATTTTTGGGGAGATGAGTAAATGTGCTTAATAATAACAGTTCTTTGAATGCTAATTCCATCTAGCTCTTTTTTCTGACAATATATATAAGATTTTCCGTTATAAAAAGAAAGAACATTATCAGGCAACGTTACACTGCCGTCATCTTCCCCAGCACAAAATCCTTCAGCTCCAAAGGCCAACCCTTTTCAATCTCCTCTTTATACTTTTTACAGTCATCAAACACATCTTTCCTCATTGAACCATTGTCAATCAACTTAATCAATTCTTCTTTTACATATACAGGAACATGTTTCAGATTCCAGACCTGCAATTTTAATTTCTCTTTGTACCAATCCTTCTCCTCATCCTGTTTTTTCTGCAGGTCTTCCCAGAACGAATTATATGAGAACTCTTCCTTCTTCTCCTTGACCAGTTTCTTTCCTTCTTTCAGGGCAATCTTGGCCATCACCATCTCATGCATGCGCTTCAGAAATTCTTGCTTATCCTCAATTTTAATAACATCACTATAGCCGCCAGCGATCAAGCCAAAGGCAAAAGGACTGGGAATATCCGTAGGCACCTCAACTACGATAGTTCTACCAGCGATAATCTCATCAATCACTTTCTGGGCATTTGTATAGTCCATCAGATCCTCTAAAACTTCACGCCTTGCTTCTTTCAAAATAGGAAAATCATTGCTGATTCGCTTCACCGCATTAAACAAGATTTTGCTGCCTACTTGCATTCTTCCAGCATTTTTAGTTTGTCCCATGTAGGAGCGCAAGATCATCAGCGATCTACCTGCGCAATGCCTGAATCTTCGAGACAGCACTTCACTTTTCTCGATAGCATTTACTAACACCACTCGAAAATTTTCCTGTTTCAATGCTTCAAACGCGCGTACGGCGTTAAAGTGCTGTTCTGCCGACAGATAAAATCCATTATCAGTTACGCCAATTTCTACATCTCGATGCTGGGACTTCCCGATCACGTACGCTAACGCCCGCGACAGACAATCATTCACTCTTCGTCCAAATAAGGTCTGGAAGATGACATAGGTTCTTCCCCGATCAACATAAGTCTCAATCACGATCTTACGATCGGAAGGAATCTGGCTGTAATTGTACTGCTCGTAGAAATAACGATAAATGCTATACGCGGCCTTTTCATCAACATACAAATGCTTATTGACAAACTCAATTATTTCTGCTTCCGACTTCCCGGCTTGAAATCGCTCTTCCATCAATCGTCGGAAACGATTAATTTCCATTGCCAGATCGTATGAGAGAGGAAGCATCTCTGAAAACCAGCTTGGCACAGTAGGCGGCCTGTTTACTGACGTACTAACTTGCGCCGTCATGCCCCGGGAAAATTTAAACATGTAGACATTGCCGCCTAAGACAAACACATCTCCCGGCCTTAGCCGCTCTAAAAATCCTTCATCGATCTTTCCTACTGCCTGTTCGCCTATCTTGACGGTGATATAACTCTCTTCAGGAATAGTGCCTATGTTAGTCATGTAAATGATCCTGGCCATTTTCCCTTTCTTGCCAACATTACCGGTTTCCTGATCATACCAGATCCGCCCATAAACATGTCGTTCTTCCAGGCTGACAAATTCTCCGGAAAGATATCTGATCACTTCAAAGAAATCCTTCCACTCTAAATCTTTGTAGCAGTAGCTTTTGGTCACCAGATGATACATCTCGTGGATATTCATCACCTCATTTATTGCAATACCATAGATCTGCTGGGCTAAAACATCTAAAGCATTGGTAGGGATATGCACCCGATCAATTTTCTTCTCGATAGCCGATTTCAGCAGCAGCGCACATTCTACCAGATCATCACGATCCATAACTATTACCCGCGCCTTGACCGTAGAATGGAGCTGGTGCCCTGCTCGTCCTGCCCGCTGCAAAAATCGCGCTACTGATTTAGGACTTCCCAGGCAGATAACTAAGTCAACATATCCAATATCTATCCCCAATTCCAACGAGGTAGAGGAAACGACAACTTTCAAACTCCCCTCGCGCAAAGCCTGTTCCGTCGAAAACCGCACTTCCTTGCTCAGGCTGCTGTGATGGGCAGCAACATTCTCCTGATGGTATTGCTGCGGAAACATGTCCTTCAAAGTATGCACCACTCGTTCCGTTGCCGACCTGGTATTCGTAAAAATCAAGGTAGTTTTATGTTCCTGGATCAACTCGTTCATCAGATCATACATCTTACGATGCTTGAGCATGTAATCTGATTCCACTAAGCTCTTCACCGGGCTTAACACTTTTAGATCCATCTCTTTCAAGAAACGGATATCAACGATACCGCAATCGCGGTCTTTTCCAACCAGATAGCCGGCAATCTCTTCTAAAGGAGCGATAGTCGCGCTTAATCCCACCCGAGTCATGCCCGGCGACAGCCGCTGCATCCGTTCCATGGTCAGGCTCATATGTACTCCTCGTTTATTCTCTGCTAAAGCGTGGATCTCATCCACGATCAGCCATTGCACCTGAGTTAGTTTTTCTTTGAACTTTGGAGAATTGATCATGATAGCCAAAGATTCGGGAGTAGTGATCAGGATATGCGGTGTTTTTTTGAGCATCTTTGATTTATCCGCAGCAGTCGTGTCGCCGGTTCTTACTCCAATACGAATGCCCAGATCCTTCCCTACCAACTCATTTATTTCCTGCAGCGGCCTAAGAAGGTTGACTTGGATATCATTTCCCAATGCTTTCAGAGGAGAGACATAGATGCAATACACTTTGTCTTCCAGTATTTGCTTTTCCGAAGAATCAACTAATTCATTGAGAATAGAAAGAAAAGCAGTAAGTGTTTTTCCGCTTCCAGTAGGAGCAGAGATGAGCACATTTTTCCGACTGTGAATTTCCATCACCCCATAGAGCTGCGGCAACGAGAAATCTTTAAATTTACTGAAGAACCATCTATTCAGAAGAGGGTGGAAGATCGATTTGATATGTACTGGTTTGTAAGGTTCAGTTATGGTTGTTATCATGGTAAGAACATCTATCTAATCTGACATAATTATTGCAATGATTATTTATAAGAGTTATGGGAGTAAAATTTATAATGAAGATTCCATTTAAGACATAGATGAATGCACTCTTTATCTGTAACCAAAATAAGCATAGAAGTAAAACCGCAGAATTGTTGTTCCAAGAAAGGTTTAATGCCAAATCTGCCGGCCTGCACGGCGGAAAACCAATCACTAAAAAAGAATTAGAATGGGCTGACATTGTTTTTGTGATGGAAGAAGAGCAGCGCCACGAATTAGCCAAACGCTTTCCTTCCCAGTACATGTGCAAACGCATTTTAAATTTGGACATCCCTGACATCTACACCTTCAACCAACCTGCATTGGCAAAACTTCTTCAGCACAAGATGAAGGAATATGACGAAGTGTTACTCTAACCATGCTTCAAATTGTTTCTTAGCTTCTTCTTTAGATTTGAATATTTTTGTTTCAGCTACGGAAAGTTGAGCAATTCTTCTGGTTACTTTGTATATGGTGCTGTTGCCTTCTTGGATCTTCATGATGGAAACTTCCCATTTTTTGAAAGGATGATGTTTTGTTTCTGCCATTTTTCTTAGTCTCTGCTGCATTAAGCAGTTTCCAGCATATCAAATGGGCTTTTAACTTTCAACAATTCCGGAGCAGCCATATGCAGATAGATCATGGTAGTCTGTAATGAAGAATGTCCTAGCAAAGGCTGGACTTCAGTAACAGCATAGCCGTTTTGGATAAGATGCGTGGCAAAAGAATGGCGCATGGTGTGTGGATGCACATTTTTGGTTATCTTTGCCTTTTTTGCAGCATCTTTAATGATCACCTGGATAGTAGCGGGAGAAATATGATTTTTTCCATAACCAGTAAATAACCAGTCATCCGGCTGTAATTTCTGTTTTTCAATCCGAGCAAGCAACTCCATTTTTAATTTTTCAGGAAGGATGAAGAGCCGGTCCTTTCTTCCTTTCCCTTGGCGAACCCAACCATAGTTTTGATTAAATTCAAAATCTCTTACTTTTAACGAAACTAATTCTCCTACCCTCATCCCGGTAGCATACAGGAGTGTAACCATCAATTTATGTTTCGGATTAGAAATAGAATCAAAAAGACGCATCACTTCTTCCCGCGTAAGGAATTCCGGCAATCTTTTTGGAATTTTAGAATAGGTAACATTAATAGTCAATCTCTTTCTCAAAACCTCCTCAAAGAAGAATTTGACAGCATTGAGATGAACATTGATAGTATTTCCAGGCCTCCCTTTTTCTATAAAATCATCAAAATACTCTTGGATCTCTTTTTTAGTAATGCACTTTAATTCCTTATGGCGATAAAACGAGAGAAACTTCTCAACACAAAAGCAATAGGTCTTTATTGTCTTTGGGCTGAAGCCTCTTCTTAGCCCTTCTTTTTTGATTAATTCTGAATACATTTTTTTCACGAAAGTTTTATTAAGTTCTTGTTGATTATAACGCCCACGACGGGATTTGAACCCGTAAATCTCGGCTAGGAGATAAAGGTTTTCTTAACCCCCACCCCTAGGTCTTAAGACCTCCGCCTTACCTGATTAGGCGACGCAAGAAATGAAGAAACTACTTCATTTCTGCGCAGAAAACTGATCGTTGTCAGTTTTCTTGCGTGGGCTTATTTCTTTTTGTTTTAGAAGTTGTTTATATTTTCTACCCGGACTTGTCCAGTGCGGGAGTGGCTATAGAAAATATGCCCATAGAACCTTAATCTTCAAAATTTTTGAGAATTAAGCGTTGTGAGAAGTTGTCCAGTGGGTTGGCCAAGATTAGTTTTCACTACAGGACAATCAGTTCATAATTCAGAGTTATGAGCATAAAATTTTAGCTCAATAACCATTATAATACCAAAATTTGGCAATCTTGGTTTATAATGAGTTAAATTCAATTTTTCTTCACAGTCGTTCAGCAAAACTCTTCGTGGATTAACTG
>JBBSWK010000074.1:0-10049 GCA_038046325.1 Nanobdellota archaeon
GCAGGATGCTCAAGAAAATCGAGCCGATGGTAGGCTCTGAGCCGATGGACGAAATTAAGAAATTATATTTAAAGGCCTATAATTCATACATGAAACTTTCTGAAAAAAAGAAACAGAATTTTTACGGTCGGATAAATTCTTTGCGCGAATCTCTGGAAGAACACCTGCAAAATGAAAAAAAATTAGAGCGTCTTCTCCAAGATACAGAAAAAGGCAACATTAGCGATCAGAAAAAAAAGTATTTGGACCTTTACGCTATTTATGAAAAACTTCCACGCAAAGTGCAGAATCAATACTATCCTCAGATTGTGCAACTCAGAGATAGATTAGAGCGGGGGAATTAATCTCTTATGAAAATTACAGAAATTCAGCCTAATCAAGGAAAGATAACTCTCGAAGCGGAGATTGCTTCTAAAGAAGAGCCGCGCACGTTCAATAAGTTTGGAAAAGAAGGAAGGGTATGCAATGCCCTGCTCCGTGATGCCAGCGGCGAAATTGCGTTGACTTTATGGAATGATGATATTGATAAAATCAACGTAGGAGATATCGTAAAATTAGAAAATGGCTGGTGTTCCGAATTTAAAGGCCAAAAACGGGTTTCCAGTGGAAAATTTGGAAAACTGGAAGTTTTGAAAGCCACAAATAAGACCAAGTAAATGATAAAACCTGTAAAATAAAAAAATGAAACTAAAACCATCCTTAAAACAAAAGAAACGATATGTACTATTTGAAATTCAAGCAGCCAAAACATTTTCCCTGCCTGAAGTAACTGAAGCCGTGGAAGCATCGCTGCTGCGTTTCCTGGGAGAATTAGGAATGGCAAAAGCGAGTCCTCTGCTGGTAAAGGAGAAATGGAGTGATAAACAGCAGCGTTTTGTGCTTAAAGTCAACCATGCCTATGTAGATGAATTAAAAACTGCGGTCATATTAAGCAAAAAGATTAAAAATACTCCTGTACTTATACGTTCTATTGTGACTTCAGGCACATTGAAAAAGATCAGCTCACATTTATAATAAAACAAAAATAATTAAATAATAATCGCATGAGGTGTCAAAATGCAAGCAAAACAACAGCAAATGGTTGATAAGATGGGGTATGACCGCTCTATTACTATGTTTTCGCCAGATGGAAGGCTTTTACAGGTAGAATACGCTAAGAAAACCGTAAAACAAGGCTCTACTGCCATCGGTATCGCCTGCAAAGATGGAGTTGTCTTGGTGGTGGATAAAAGAGTGACTTCCAAGTTGCTGGTTCCAGAAGCAATTGAAAAAATGTTTGTCATTGACGATCATGTTGCCGCTGCGGCTTCAGGAATTATCTCTGACGCGCGAGTGTTAGTAGACCGAGCGCAGATGCGCGCCCAGCAGCACGCCGTTACCTATGATTCTAAAGTAGATACCTTATCTTTGGTCAAAGAAATCTGCGACATGAAGCAGATCTGCACCCAGTCAGCAGGATTGCGTCCATTTGGCGTTTCCTTGCTGGTAGGCGGGGTGGAAGACGATGGCAGCGTCAAGCTGTTCTTGACCGAGCCATACGGCTTATACTTCCAGTATAAAGCAGCAGTTATCGGCGAAGGCGAAATGGAAATTGAAGCACAGCTGCAGAAGCGCTACAAAGCCAGCATGACTGTCGAAGAAGGATTGAAGTTAGGTGTTACTTTACTGAAAGAATTCTTACAGGCAGAATTCAACTTTGATCGAGTAGATGCTGCATTCATCAACGTAGAAGAGAAGAAATTCTACAAGCTTAGCAATGATGAATTGAAGAAGCTGGTGAAATAAGTTTTATTTTTCTTTATTTTCTTTTAATTCTTAGTAAAGTTTTATAATGTTCTCCAAAAACAAACTATTATGCCAAACCAAACTCTCCATTTGATCGTCACTGATTATGATATCCGAGGATTAGTGACCCATTACGGTTTAGACGAACTCTTTACCCCTAAACTGGTTAAAGCGGTTAATGATTTAAAATTAAAACTGGAAAATTCTGCTATCTGTTATACTTCTTTTTCAGAAGAAACGTTAAGTCAATTAGATACTGCAGATATTTTGCTTGATGATATTTGGCAAAATCGTGCTGAAGAATATTCTGATCCGTATCTAAGACCAGACGATCATTTTGTATTTCAATATTCTCAAGGAGTAGGCAGGATTGGAGTAGAAGGCGCTATCCCTTGGCTTTGTAAAATCCAAGAACGAGGTCGAAAGAAATATTCCCAAGAGATTGAACATTGGAGAAGTGCCCGCGATCAATTTAAACAAATTCTTGAAGGAAATCTTGGCAATGGAGATGAATTTCCCAAAGTCGGCGCAATTATCGATTGCACCGATCATCCCCTGATGCAGCCGTTTCTGGAAGATTTAGGTTATGAGGTCAGAAGGCAGGAAGTGTTCAACTTCGGACCATGGCCGCAGAGAAAATGATTTACTCTGTTATTTACTCTGTTTCAATTCTTTTCCCTCATTTCCCACCAAAAACCTTTTAAATAAAGCCCAAATAAAAGCCTTTGCGTGAATAAAAGAAACGGAGGATTCGTGCCCACGCTTATCATACCAGCACGAATGAAAAAGAAAAATGAGTGAATTATTAGTACAAGAACGAAGTGTAGTTGTTCCAGGGGAATCTCTTGCTCAAGGCATGGATTTCTTGCCAGGAGATAACGCCTACCGAGAGAAAGATCAGATTTATTCTAAGGTTTTAGGATTGGTTTCAGTTTCTGGCCGAGTCATCAAGATTACGCCTTTATCAGGGCCTTACCTGCCTAAGATTGAAGATAAAATAATCGCCCGCGTCATGGATATTACTATCAGCGGCTGGCGATTCGATACCTCTACTGCCTATTCAGCGATGTTGAATGTGCGTGATGCGACTACTCGATTCGTCAAGAAAGAAGAAGACCTAAGCCAGATTTTAGCTATCGGCGATTACGCTGTAGTAAAAATCGTCAATGTTACTTCCCAAAACTTGATTGATCTGACTATGAAGGAACCAGGTCTGCGTAAGATCAGCGGCGGAAGGATCATCAGCATCAACTGCCAAAAAGTTCCGCGAGTGATTGGAAGGCAAGGAAGCATGATCACCTTGATCAAAGACAAGACTGGCTGCGATATTACTGTCGGTCAGAATGGCTTAGTCTGGATCAAAGGGACGCAGGAAGGCGAATTAATGGCTGGAAAAGCTATTAAGCTTATCGAAGCAAAATCCCACCTGGAAGGATTGACTGAAAAAATGGAAAAATTCCTAGGGGAGAGTGCATAAAATGGTTTATAACAAGCGAGTAGATGGACGTAAAATCGACGAGCTTCGACCTATGGAAGCGAAAGCAGGTGTAGTCAAAAACGCAAACGGCTCTGCTTCTTTCAAAATCGGAAAGACCTGGGCTATCGCCGGCGTGTACGGTCCTCGAGAGGTTGTGCCAAGATTCATGGCTAACCCAAAACATGGTATTTTGCGATGTCATTACACCATGATGCCATTTTCCGGTTCAGGAGAACGTATCAAGCCTGGAAGAAGCCGCCGCGCGCAGGAGATTTCCATGGTCATGGAACAATCACTTGCTCCAGTAGTAGACTTATCTGCATTTCCAAATTCCGTGGTTGACATTTTTGTAGAACTTCCACAGACTGATGCAGGAACACGTTGTGCAGCTATCTCTGCTGCCTGCATCGCTCTGGCTGACGCTGGAATTCCGATGAAGGACATGGTAAGTTCTGTTGCTGTTGGCCAAGTCGACGGCGCAGTGGTAGCAGATTTGAACTACAATGAAGAATCATACCCTGCCATAGTGTCTGACATTCCTGTAGCGATGTTACACAATACTAAAGAAATTTCCCTCTTACAGATGGATGGAGAGATTTCCAAAGAAGACCTTCTTAAAGCCTTAGAATTAGCTAAAGTTGCTACAGAAAAGGTATATCAATTGCAAGTAAAAGCGTTAAAAGAAAAATACGCTGTTAACAACGAGGATAATTAAAATGATAGTCAACAAAGAAACAATCGCAGAATTAGCAAAAGAAAACAAGCGGTTAGATAACCGTACTTTAACTGAATTCCGCCAACCAATCTTAATTGAGACTAATATCTCCTGGACTGCAGAAGGTTCTGCCCGAGTCCAGATTGGCGAAACAGTAGTCATGGCGGGAGTAAAACTTTCTATTGAAAAGCCCTACAACGATACCTCTGACGAAGGCGGCATAATGGTCAATGCGGAATTATCACCTATTGCCAGTCCTGAATTTGAAACTGGCCCGCCAGGCATGAAAGCAGTGGAATTAGCCCGAGTTATTGATCGAGGTATCCGCGAAGCAAAAGCAATCGATCTCAAGAAACTATGTATTGAAGCAGGAGAAAAAGCCTGGTTTGTCATCGTTGATATCATCGCTCTTAACGACGGTGGAAATTTGCTGGACGCTTCCGGATTAGCTGTTTTAGCGGCGCTGAAGACCGCAAAATTTCCCGTAGTAGATCCAGAAACTGGCGCTATCGATTACAAGCAGAAAACCGAAAAATCTTTACCCTTGACTAAAGAGCCATTACCAATCACTGTCTACAAAGTAAATGGTGCTTTGCTGGTAGACCCTTCTCGCGAAGAAGAGAAAGCCTACGAAGCGCGATTAACCGTCGGTTCGGATGCGAAAGGAACCATCTCAGCGTTACAGAAAGGCGGGGATGTTCCCCTCACCATTGAAGAGATTGGAAAGATGGTTGATTTAGCATTGGAAAAAGCAAGCTTTTTACGAAAAGAACTAACCAAAGGGCTTAAGCTTAAATGAAATCTTAAATAATAATACAAAAACAACAAACTAAGACAAAATGGCAAAAAAACAACTAATCGAAGAAGAGATGGAATACACTAAATATGAAAAAGCGCGTATGATCGGCTCTCGAGCTTTGCAATTATCCATGGGTGCGCCGTTCCTGGTAAAATTAACGCCGGAAGAATTGACCAAGATGCGCTATGACCCTTTAGCAATTGCCCTCATGGAATACGAACAAGGAGTTTTGCCCATAACCGTCAAAAGGCCGAAGGCAAAATGAGCCTTTTTATTCTTCTATCTATTCAATGAATTCTACCATAACTTCAGAAAAACTGCAACAATACTTTTCTATCACCAGAGAAGCACTCCAAAAGGCTAAACCTGCTCTTGATGCTTCTCGAAAAGCACAGGCTGAAGACTTTCTGGACATGGCTTCCCGCTACGTCGAAGATGCGGAGTACTTTCTTACCAAGAAAAAGGATGCGGTCTTAGCTTTTGCCGCACTCAATTATGCTCACGGGTGGTTGGATGCTGGGGCGAGGATAGGCTTGTTTAAGGTGAATGATAGCAGACTTTTTACCGTAGATGAATAAGAAAGCACAACTTCTGATGCAACCACTTAATAGTACTCGAATACAAAAGTTTTATAAAGCAGGGCCATTCTGGGAGATATAGTTACAATTATCGAGGTTCTAGGTGTTTTATAAGGGCAGCGCCCAAGGGGAAACTGATACAATATGATCGTCCAAAAGGATTTTTTAGACAGATTGAAAGATTTTGGCTTGAATTCCTACGAACGAAAATTATGGATTGCTCTCTTGTCCAGGGGCGTTTCTACTGCAGGGGAACTATCAGACATTTCTAATGTTCCTCGCTCTCGAGCTTATGATGTTCTTGAATCTTTGGAAAAGAAAGGATTTATTGTAGTTAAAGTAGGAAAACCGATCAAATACTTGGCTGTAGCTCCTTCCGAAGTTATTGAGCGAGTCAAGAAAAAAGTAGCAGAAGAAGCAGATGAGCACAGCAAGATGCTTTCTCAGTTAAAAGATTCAGAAATATTGAATCAATTAAATTCACTCCACGCCGAAGGTATTACCTTGGTAGATCCTACTGACAAATCAGGCTCATTCAGAGGCAGAGAGAAAGTCTACGAGCACCTGTTCCTGATGTTCAAGAACGCCAAGAAAAGCATCACTATCATGACCTCCACGCAAGGATTAGCGAGAAAACACGATTTCTTTGTAAATCATCTGCGCAAAGCCACAAAAGCGGGCGTATCGGTACAGATAGTAGTTCCACCTAATACCGATAAAGAACTGGTTGAAAACTTTTCCCAATTTGCCAAAGTGAAAACCAGCAAAAATAGTACAACTAGATTCTGCATGGTGGATGGCAAAGACTTATTGCTTTTCTTAACTGACGACCAGAAAGTGCATAAGAGTTACGACTGCGCAGTCTGGGTAGAAGCTCCTTACTTTGTTGAATATTTCGGCAAATTATTTGACAACGAATGGAAAGCGAATAAGTAAAAATTCAATTAAATCAAATAAGCAGAAATCTCCAGGATTCATCCTTGGAGATGAATGCTAGTAAATGAGCAAGGATTTCGCTATATTTGATTTTAGAAAATCCGTCTCGGAAAAGCGGCGTAAATCCCCACCCTTCAGGGTTGGGGATAGCTGCTTTTCAGGATTTTCTTTAATTTAATTAAAAAGTTACAAGTGAGTTAGAATAAATATGGTTAGAGAATAAGAAGGACAGATTTCTCGAGAGGAAGATAAATTAGTTATGTTGCGATTAAAACAAGATAAACATTATGCTAGAAATGAAGCAAGGTCCTCCTTGGAAGACGATTCTTTCAATGATTGGAGTGGCCGAAATTCTAGCGGTTGGTATAAAGCTCTCAGAGCTTGTGTAACATGCGATTCTTCCAAGCCAGCCATGGCTGCTCTCTTAAAAGAAAATGATGCTGAAGTACAAAAAGCATTAGCAACTCCAGCTCCTCAAGAAAAGGTTCACAATTACAGAGCTAATGCAAGGGAAGAGTAGATTACTAATCACTTCTTCATTACAGAGATTCTTATAACCAATCTCTTAACAACTTCTAAAGAAAAAAATTAAGGGGAGTTTCCGCTTTCTAACTAATCATCGCCACCATTACCATTTCCCCCTCCATTTCCGGATCCAGAAGAACCTCCTGAAGAGCCGCCACCATCTCCTCCTCCATCACCGCCATTTCCGTTACCGTTTCCGCCGTTGCCTCCATCTCCACTGTCGCCCCCATTGCCATCACCATTTCCACCGTCACTTTCTCCATCGCCATTTCCTTCTGCACTTTCGCTATCGGCACCATTATCTCCTTCATCTCCAGCTTCTGACTCTTCTCCACCAGCCGTTTCGTCACTATCTTCAGGTTCTTCTGCTTCTTCACTCTCTCCTTCTACTTCTTCTTCGTCCTCTTCTTCAGCTCCTTCCTCAACCTCAATTTCCAGAATCGCATTAATCTCTTCGGTGCTTAAACCAGTCCTTGTCGATATTTCATCAACAATAGCCTCAAGTTCAGTGGTGTCTAATTGAAATGTTAACTTTTCTTTGCCAATTTCCACTTTTACTTTGGCCTTACCTTCCTCAATCTCAACTTCAATCTCTTTTTCAAATTCTTCTTCCTCTCCATCTAAGAGATTTTCAGCCTGTTTTGCTAACTTTCGTGACTCTACGAAATTACCTTCATCAAACTGGCTTCTCGCTTGTTCTAATAAGACATTAAATTGATTCAGTACTTCGGGAGAAAGGGCTGCTACTTCTTCAGCTTCTTTTAAAAGTTCATCTAATTCTTCTTCTGCATCACTGATTGCATCAAGAGCCTTTTCTTGTTTTTTTATTCCTTTCTCTTTTTCAAGATTTTCAATCTCAATCTCAATTTCCTGCTCTGACTTGCCGGTTTCCTGTTCGATTTCAATCTTGATTTTATTCTTTTTATTTTCAATTTCTATTTCAACTTCCCCTGTTTGTCCTTGTAAACTGGTTAAGATAGAATCAATTAAATCTCTTTGTTGCTGGGTAATTTCTCCTTCAACTTCAATCTTGACTTTTAACTCTCCGAAAGTTTCTTCAACTTCATCATCATGCTCTTCTAATTCTTTTTCAATTTCAATTAGTTCTTCAATTTCTTCTAATGAATCATCTTCCTCTAGGTCTTTAATATTTTCTTTTACCTTTAATAAATTGTCGCCATGATCCTCTTTTGCTTTATTAGCAGCATCTAATTTATTTTCCTCAACCATGAATTTAACTTCTAACAACCTTTCTCTAGCTACTTCTAAGCCTTTCTTTGCTTTCTCTCCCTTATCAAATGTTAGAAGTAAACTCAATTGATCTAATGCTTTGTCTAAACCCCAGAGGAAGCTGTCAGGAGTAACCCCTGGATCTTGTGCAGGCTGCTGAGCTTGTTGTGCAGCCGCTATTGGCAATATAAGAACACATAATAAAATGGTGGCGATGAGTTTAATTGTCTTTTTCATTCTAAACACTTCTTTGACCATATAAATTCATTATGTATATAAATAACTTTTGGAAAATTTAATGTTTAGGTGGAAACTCCCGTCCTCGGCGCACAAAAATAAATGGACACTTTTTTATACTCTTGTTTATTATACAGCGTATGGTTAATTACAAACAAGTTATCCTCGTCCGACAAGACCTAAATCTTCCTAAGGGCAAGCTTTCAGCTCAATGCAGCCATGCAGCAGTGGAAGCAGTCCTCAAATCATCCGATAAAAAGGTATCAACCTGGCGCAAAGAAGGCATGCCTAAGATCGTTCTCAAAGTGAAAGACGAAAAAGAACTTTTATTGTATCTGCAGAAAGCGAAAGACGATGGATTGACCACCGCATTGATTACTGACGCTGGAAGGACCGTAGTTGCTCCGGGAACGAAAACCTGCGGCGCTATCGGGCCGGATGAAGAAGAGAAGATTGATGCAGTTACCAGCAAGCTTCCTCTCTTATAGTTCTTGGAATTCAGAAACCTTTTTAAATAAGCCCCTTTCTAAAGGTTTTATCAGGCAGTTACCATGAAAATTCCTAAAACCATCAAGAAATTCTGTAAGTTTTGCAGAAAGCATACCGAGCAGAAAGTCGCTCAAAATAAGAAGAAAGCGCCTAGTTCCTTAAGCCGAGGTTCAAAGTATAGAGCCAGATTACGCGGAGCAGCTCGTGGAACAGGAAATTTAGGAAGGTACTCAAAACCTGCAGTAACTAAGTTTAAGCGTACTGGTGCTAAAAGCACTAAAAAAACTGATTTACGATACACTTGTTCAGTCTGTAAAAAAACAAGCTCCCAGAGCAAAGGCATGAGAGCAAAGAAAGTGGAGCTGGTATAAAATGGATGACGCAATTCCAAGTCCAAAAAGCAAATTTATCAAAGTTCGCTGCGCGAAATGCAAGAACGAACAGATCATCTTCGGCAACGCTTCTAATACTGTATTATGCTTAGTGTGCAGCAAAGAAGTTGCCTATCCGACTGGCGGAAAAGCGAAGATTTCTGCTCGGGTGTTGGAAGTGCTGGAATAGAGAAGTGTTTACGGAGAAATAAAAATGTTATTAGAAACAATCACGGAAAATTTAAAAGATGGATACAATCAACTTCAACCCGGCAGTATGCTGCACGTTGATGAATTGATGAAGGAACGTCGAACTAATGAAGAATTACGTAACAATGGATTTTATACTGCTGATGGAGAAGTATATGTGCTCGATGGCGCACGAAAAACACCTACCTTAGCGATGACTAGAGAAGCTCACAATCCTGTCCTGAAGAATATTGACGATGCTTTTGAACAATTGACCAAGAAACACAATTACCGGCCTAGTCAGGAAGATGTGCAACAAGCTCTTGCTGCTCCTGATACCGTGCTGATTGCTTTGTCAAACTTACGTTTGTCTGCACATGATGTAGAATTTCAATATCTTCCTTTCGGAACAACTCCTGCCAAATACAGTAAATTGAACGATGAAGAACGAAAGTTCGCCGAACGTGTGTATGGCCAAGGAGATGATTTTGTCAAGAATATGAAAATGCTGAAAGATGCAAAAATTTCTGAAACTCGGATCTGGGTTCTGAATCCAGATTACGTTCGAAAACATGCAGCCGAAGGCGCTATTGCGCGGGCCTCTTGGCTTGGCAGTTTCAGTTACGGTTCACGGTTCATCGCCAGTGATCGTGACATCTGCAGTCATGGCCGCGTTCGTGGGGTACGTCGGATAGTCCTCGCCGAAGGCGACGCGCAA
>JBBSWK010000075.1:0-3854 GCA_038046325.1 Nanobdellota archaeon
AAGCCCAAAAAGTTCTAAATGAATTAGTAAAAATAATTTACAAAAGTAAACCTACCATAAGACCAGATTATGTTGTTGGTTTCTATAGATTGTGGACAAGATTGCCAGCAATTGAAAAAGCATTAATTAAAAAAGGAATTCTAACCCAAGAAGAAATTGATAAAGAGCAAATTCCAATACTGAAGAAGTGTAAAAAAGATTTTAAATAAAGTTTGGGGTCTCCGTCATAACTCCCCTCGCTCCACTTTGTAGGCTCGGTGCGCATAACAGCGATTAAATTCAATTTTTCTTCACAGTCGTTCAGCAAAACTCTTCGTGGATTAACTGCGTTATCTCACTCAGCCTCTAGCGAGGGAATCTAACATTTATTCAACGCAATTTGAGAACCTGCTTTATACCACCCCCACACAGACGGAAGCGCACTAATAAAACAAACTCCATAATACAAAAGCTTATAAAATTTAACTTAATTCCTTTATTTATGACGGGATTGGATTATAAAAGTTCTGGGGTAGATATTGAATTAGGCGATGATGCTTCAAAAGTTCTTTACGAGGCAGCCAAACTTACCTGGAAAAATAGAAAAGGAAGATTAGGAGAAGTCGTAGAAATCTTTGAAGACTTTTCTGGATTAAGAGCTATTAACATTGGGGGATTACCCGCAGATACTTATATGAATATTAACTTTGATGGTGTTGGAACAAAAATGGAATTGGGCGAGAGAATAGCAAAACATGATACTATTGCTTATGACTTATTTGCTATGGTTTGTGATGATGCTGTTGTAAGAGGAGCAGAACCTGTAATTGTTGGCTCTATTCTTGATGTAAAAAGTTTAGGCGATGGAGAAAAATCTTACATTGATTTTGTCAAACAATTAGCTGTCGGTTATATTAATGCTGCGAGAGATGCAAATGTGGCAATTGTCAATGGCGAAGTCGCAGAACTTGGTGCAAGAGTAAATGGTTATGGCCCATTTAATTATAATTGGGGAGCGGGAGTAGTTTGGTTTGCAAGAAAAAGTAGAATGCTAACTGGCTCTGAAATACAAGAGGGAGATAAACTTGTTGGCTTAAGAGAAGATGGTTTTAGGTCAAATGGATTATCTCTTGTTAGAAAGATTCTGAAAACTACACATGGTGAAGAATGGCATAGAGAAACTTATGATGGGAAAAATTTAGCAGAATTAGCTTTGTATCCATCAAGAATTTATTCTGGTGCTGTTGTTGATATGCTTGGCGGTTTTAACGGAGAACCGAAAGCCAGAGTTCATGGGGTCTCTCACATAACTGGCGGTGGAGTTCCTGGAAAGTTAGGTAGAGTTCTGAAACCAAGTGGACTTGGTGCATATTTGGATAATCCTTTTGAGCCATGTGATTTAATGAAATATTGTCAAGAAAAGGGAAATGTTAGCGATATTGAAGCTTACAAAACATGGAATATGGGGCAGGGAATGATTATAATCACTCCAAACTCAGGAGAAGTTATAGATGTAGCAAATCAACACGGAATTAAAAGCACGGTTATTGGAGAAATTACAAACGAACCAACAATTACTATACGAAATAAAGGAATTAATTCTGATAAACAAAAAGAACTTAAATTCTAAAGCGCGCGCTTCCGTCCCCCCACCCTAAAATAGTGCAGGTTCTCAAACTCTTTCGCTATCGCTCAAGCCACGACTTGCAGTCTCTCACTTCGTTCGGGGCGTTGAACAGACATTAAACTCAATTCTTCTTTACGCCACGCCTTTCACATAATTTCCAATAGTAGTGCCTTTCTTCAACATAGAAATATCTTGTTCTACTCCGTTAATGATATTCTGATAAGCTTTGATAATAGTAGTGGTATCTTTATTCAAATCCAGCAGGAACCATTTCACTCCCCCCTTCATCAACTCTTTAATCTTCTCAAAGATGGCAATCGGCCGGGAATACAACATTTCCGTATTGCCATTCACGGTTCGCAAAGGGAAGGTATATTGCATTTCATCAGTCAATGCTCTCTGTGGATAGGCTCCTTTAAAGTGCATTACCGGAATCTGGCCATGCGCATAATAAATGAATTCTTTATTCTTCATGTTCAGTACTTGCTTGGCATTTAATTCTGCCGAGACCGTAGGTAATACTCCTTTCTCCCGCAGTCCATTAACACTAACATCATTAAAAATATTAAGAGAAAATTTCCCGTGCTTTTCACCGCTAAACTTCAATTCTAACAAACCCCAGTTGCCTATAGTTACTCCATCCGGTTTTATTTTATTTACCAGCTGTTGAATCATCTCAATATCTTTATCAGTTACCACTACAGGAGTATCTAAAAAGAATTTAGTATTAGTGCAAAGTGTTCTGGCCATTTCCGCATCCGCAGCAAAGACATCATAATAAATCGCATCTACGCCGGCAGCGTGAGCTTCCTGTAGTTGCGCCAGAGAATAAACTTTTACTATTAACTTTGCTGCATTTTCTGCATTCTTTGCTGCCACCACAGGAACTCCGGCAAAATGAGATATTCTGGGTGGAACTACTTGGTCACGCAATTGCTGTTCTAATGCCTCCAAAGCCTGATGCAGGAATCTCTTCGGCAGAAAAACCTCTTCTAATTCCAGTCCCTTGATCTCCCAGGTAATTCCCAAGCGCAGCGATTTATGCAATTCTGATTTCAGTTGCTCTTCAGTAAGCGCATGTTTTTCAGCTGATTGCAAAGTGATCGGAGATTGAGCGATGATCTCTCCATATTCCAAAGTTAGAGGCTGATCTATTTTTGCGGTAATTTTGAGCGGCAGATGTAATTTCTGTTCTTCTAGGATATTTTTACCGTCGTTGCGGGAAGTAAGATAGACTTGTGCGGTATTAAAAAAATAAGGTGAAGGAATCTTTACCCAGTCTCCTTTAAGAGCGTGCGTCACTTCTTCACCATCACGTATAATCTTGTAGGCAATCCCGCCTTTCAACTTCCCTTCAAAGCGAGGATGCCAAAAACCGACGCCATCTAAAAGATCAAGATCATGTTCTAGCAAGATCATTCCTTGATAAACCGTACCGAGAAAAATTCCCCGATTCATAGGCATCTCTTTCCCAACAATTGTCTTGTTATCTTCAAAAAATCCTGAGGTGAAATCGCGGTTGAAGCCCATCTTGAGATTGTCAACTTGCTGTGCAGAGATTGGTTTAAAATTATTTTTTACTGCTGCATCGATCTGTTGGCGGTAGGTCTTAGTTGTCGTCGCAACATATTCAGGGCTTTTCATCCGGCCTTCTATTTTAACCGCATTAATTCCCATCCGATAAATTCTATCAATGCTGTTGGCTAACATTAAATCTTTAGCGCTAATCAAATATCCTTCCTTATTGTAGGTCTTACGACAGCTGCTCGCACAGACTCCGCGGTTGCCGCTGCGTTTTCCGATCAGGGAAGAAATTAAACATTGTCCTGAATAGGAAATGCATAAATGACCGTGGACAAATACTTCTAATTCCTTCTTAGTATGCTTGCGAATATTAGCAATTTCCACCTGATTTAATTCTCTCGCTAATACGACTAAATCAAAATCAGGAAATTGGGCAATGCCGCGATAATTCATTAAACTAGCCTGTGTGGAAGCATGGACTCTCAAACCGGGAAAAGATTTCTTAATCAACGAAGCCAGAAATACTTCCTGGATAATAACCGCATCGATTCCCGCGAGATATGCTTGTTCTAAGGTCTTGAACCACATCGGCAGTTCTTCATTGCGCACTAAGGTATTGAAGGTCAAGTAAATTTTTACATCATGCAGATGAGCGAAGAACACTGCATCCTTCAATTCCTCCAGCGAGAAATTCTTCGCCTATCTTCGGGCATTGAAGAACTTG
>JBBSWK010000076.1:0-1700 GCA_038046325.1 Nanobdellota archaeon
GTTTCATGTATATGCCCGTGTAAAGTTAAGAAGGGTTGACGCTGTTCTATAAATAATCGTTCTGCAAAACTTCCCACATGATTTCCAGTCAGGATAATATCAAGATTAGTATTGTTAGGTGGTGCATGCATTACATACACTGTTTTGTGAGGATCTTCTTGAAATAATTTTGTTGACAAATCATTCTGGATTGAATCTCTTTTTTCCATCTCCGGAGTAAATCTAAACGGAATCCAACCTTCAACTGAACTTTTATGCGCATCTAAATTGTAATTTTTTCTTTTTCTATCTTCATAATCGCGCGCCAGATGGGGAGGAACATCACTTAAATCAAATTTTTCCCAATCTTTAATGCCGAAAGGAGTGATGGGAACACACGAATAACCGACTATATCAAAATCATCTGTCAATTTCAACCTCTTACCATGAATAATCTTGTACAAACCATCTTCTTCGCCCTCTTCAAACACATCATAATTAGCTGCACAATCGTCATTGCCCATCATTAGGTATACTTTAGTTGAAGAATTTTTGATGGGGGAAAATAAAGTTGGTAATCTTTCCTGAAAAAATGCTCTTTGTACCGGAATAAACTCATTTTCCGGCAATCCTTTCGGAGCAATATCTCCACCAACGATCACTGAATCAGCAGAAACTTGTAAAGCATAATCAACCAGCTTTTGATACTGCGCCTCGTTTCCGTGAATATCAGAAGTATAGACAACAATATGTTTCACTTAGCCCACCACCTCAAGAAAACAGAAGTATTGAATATAAAAAACTATCTACGGTAATTCAATGACCATCCCCTCCCACCCAGGGTTGGCTATCTTTGTCCCGCCCATAGCATCAACCATTCCTACCGTTTCATGTAAATGTCCACTAAGAGCTAATTTCGGCTTCACTCTTGCAATAAAATTGCTAAAATCTTTATTGCCGACAGGTCTGTTTCCTAACCAATCTAATTTTGTGCCATAAGGGGGCTGATGAGTAATCAGAATTATTTTCCTGCCGTTATATTTTCCATACCACTCGCGAGCAATTTTTCTGAAGGCTGAATCCTGCAACGTAAATCCACCGCCGCCATACCCAAGGAAAACATAATCTCCCACTACTTTCGCGCTCCGATCCAAATTAACTAAATTAGGAAACCCAGACACAATTCCGGCAAATTCTGCTCCTTCCTCATGGTTACCAGGAACCAGATACACTTTTTTACCCAGGGAATTAAGCTTCTTCAAATTATACTGCAATCCGTTTCCGAAGGTAGAAATATCGCCGCAGCAGATGACAAAATCGATATCATCTTTGGCTGCACGTTTAACTAGCTCATTCAACATCTCTTTGTCTTCGTGCAGGTCAGTGAAGGCTAGAAATTTCATTTTTATAATGAAAAAATAAAATTACGCTGCTTCGGGAAGGCTTGATTCTTCTTCCGAGGCTTCCATCTCTTCAGTGGATTCCTCTTCAGCTGCAACATCGCTCTTCGATTCCTCGACCTGCATTTCCGCAGGCGAAGGCGAGG
Organism: Nanobdellota archaeon; assembly: GCA_038046325.1. GTDB lineage: Archaea > Nanobdellota > Nanobdellia > Woesearchaeales > GW2011-AR9 > JACPIL01. The sequence goes on from JBBSWK010000076.1 coordinate 1,526, forward strand.
ATTTGGAATTTTGGAATTCCATAACCACTGCATTGTTCTTGGCAAACTCCAAGACGCGTACTGCTGCTTCGTTGATCGGATAAATCTTATAGAGTATTTTCTTAAGAGCCATTTGCGTCTTGCGGCTGACTAAGTTTCCTACCACGGTTTCAAAAGTATTGTTCTTCACTTCTTC
>JBBSWK010000077.1:0-1786 GCA_038046325.1 Nanobdellota archaeon
AGAAGCTTCTGAAGCTATTAAGAATTCTATAACCACAGTCGCTGAAAGGATCATTCAAAATAAAGGATAACTAACGCTACTTTTTTATAGTACAAACTATTCTCTAGTTCTATGAAACTCATCGCCCAAGGCGCAGAAGCAAAATTGTTCAAAGATAATGCTACTGTTATCAAGGAACGGATCGCCAAAGCCTACCGCCATTCTGAGCTAGATGAATCCCTGCGCAAATTCAGAACCAGAAGAGAAGCGAAAGTCCTGCAAAAACTGGAAGACCTGCAGTTTCCCGCACCTCACTTGAGAACATTTTCTGACAAAAGGATGTCTATCACCATGGACTTTATTCCTGGAGAAACTATCAAGGAGGTATTGCAGCAAAAAACGCAGGAAAGCAAACATCTGGCTACGGAAATCGGCCAGCGCATCGGACAGCTGCATCAGGCAGAAATCATCCACAGCGATTTAACTACCTCCAACATGATTAAACATCAGGAAACTGGAGAAGTGAACTTCATCGATTTCGGATTATCTTTCTTTTCAGAAAAAGCAGAAGACAAGGCCGTGGATTTATTTTTATTAGATCGCGCCCTGGAAACAACCCATGCTGATCTATACCCCAAAATATTTGAGCAAGTGCTGGAAGGTTATCGGAAAGAAAATTCTGAGATTCAGGAAGTTCTCGAGCGCTTAGATCAGGTTAGGAAACGGGGAAGAAACAAAAAGAGATAATGAATGTAATAAATTTCTATTTCTTTATTAAAAAATAATTACTGCAAAGCGACCATCCTTTCTCAGTACTTTTAAAATGAGGATTTCCTTCTGGGTATACGCCATATCCTTGCCTTTTCAATAAATCAGTATGCTGTTCCATCATGATAAAACCGTCGGCAACAGAATAACGCAAGTTATCTGTCTCTAAACAAACCTGGTATCGCAAAGATCCAGTTTGAGCAGGAATGATTAGTGAGGTAGTAGCATTAAGAGGAACAACTGTATCTGTATTCACACAGCCTCCCAGCAACAACGCCAGACCAGCAAGACCTTTCTTCATGCCTAAAATAAATCAAAGGTCTATATAATTCTTTCTAAACCCACTTGGTAGCAATCGTTCCCGGCCCTCTGCGACCGAGAATTGGCCCATCATCGTATAATAATCCTGCCTTGCTCATATTATCCCGGGCCATGCGCGCGCAGCTATAGGTCGCTAGTATGGCAGAATTCTTCATCACCCGATACATTTCCGCAAAGAAATGTTCCTGCCACATCTCCGGTGCCGTCTTAGGTGAGAAAGGATCAAAGAACACGGCATCAAAATGATTTTCTGAAAGCGATTTTACAGTTTCCCGAGCATCACCTAGAAGTACTTTTACTGACACTTTTTCCTGGGTAAATCCCAAGTTAGCAGGAGTCAGCTTTTTGTAATGGCTGAAAAAAGCAATCGCGGGATTGACTTCCTGGATTTTAGCAATGATATTGATATCGTACTCTAAACCAACCACTTCAATTTCACAATCAGGATTCTCTTCCAAAGCTACTGAGACCGCCATGGCCGAATTGTAACCCATCCCAAAGCAGACATCGAGAATTCTAACCTTCCCGGTTTTGGCCAATTCCTTAATCTTACAGGGAACAGCATATTTTTTTAACGCTTCTTCTACTCCCCCAGTATGTGAATGATAGCTTTCGCCTACTTTTTCATTTAGGAAAGATTCGCTATTGTCGGCAGTGATGATTTTTTTGAGCATGCATTCCAGAATAATATTTATTTTAAAAAACTAACTAAGTAAAT
>JBBSWK010000078.1:0-2758 GCA_038046325.1 Nanobdellota archaeon
GGCTTTAACCATCCCTGCATCTTCAGTAGATAAATCGTAAAGCTTTCTTACTAAACCCTTTTCTTCTTCAGAAAAATTTCTTGTTCCTATTTGCGGGTGTTCTGAAAAGAAGATTAAATATTCCCCTTCAACTTGTACTCGGTATTTGATCAGCGCTTTCTCGCTGAAGAACTCTGCCAAAGGCTCAGTATATCTCCTGTACCTCCCATCAATAGGGCTAATTGCTTCTAATTTATCCATGAAAAATCACAACACTATTACGGCTTATACCTCTCCATCGTTCTGGGGAACGGAATGGCATCTTTGACTGTTTCCAAGCCGCAGATCCAGGCGATCAATCGCTCTACGCCCATGCCAAAGCCGCCATGCGGAACACTGCCATAACGCCGCGTATCTAAGTAAAAACCGTACTGCTTCGGATCTTCTCCCTGCGCAACTAAGCGTTTCTTAATTTTTTCCAAGTCATGCTCTCTATGCGAGCCGCCCGCAATTTCGCCGTAACCTTCGGGAGCAAGTACATCGCAACCCTGTACGGTTTTCGGATTCTTGGGATCTTCGGTCATGTAGAATGCTTTAACCGCTTTTGGATAATGAGTAACAATAACCGGGACATCATATAATTTGGTCAATTTCTCTTCTTCGATGGTTCGCAGATCTTTCCCCCACTGCACTTTCATCTTGCATTTTTGTTCGAGGATCTTAAGTGCTTCGTCATAGGTCATGCGCACAAATGGTTTCTTGATGGTAGGTTCAAGTTTTTTGAGATCACGCTGCAACAAGTGCAATTCTGTTGCATGGTTTTCTACTACTTTTTTTACCACCTGCTTAATCAACCCTTCAGCATGATCCTGAACATCTTTGAATTCCGCCCAAGCCATTTCCATCTCTGCATGCCAATACTCAGTCAGATGACGAGAAGTCTTGCTTTTCTCGGCTCGGAAGCTCGGCGAAATTGTGTAAATTTTTTCCAGCGCAAAGATAGCTGGTTCGGCATACAATTGCCAAGTCTGTCCTAAGAATACATCTTTCTTGCCGAAGTAATCGACGCTGAATAATTCCGCGCCGCCTTCCGCCTGCACCGCCTGGAAGATTGGGGAGTGGTATTCATAGAAACCCTGGCTCCGGAAATATTCATGGATAGCATTGAAAACAGTGCTGCGGATTTTAAGAATTGCAATCATCCTTTGGCTGCGCAGCCATAAGTGACGATTGTCAGCTAGAAATTCTACTGATTGATCTTTAGTGATAGGAAAACTTTCACTTGCTCCAACCAGGGTGTAAGATTCAACTTGGATTTCATAGCCGGTAGGAGCGCGTTCATCTTTTTTTATTTGACCGGTAATTTCCAGAGAAGCTTCAACTTGCAGATGGTCAATTTCGTCCCAATTCTTGTCAAATTTTTCCCGTTCAAAGATGCATTGGATAATGTTGCTGGAATCCCGCAAGACCACGAACTTGAATTTGTTGCTGCCGCGTTCGCGATGGATCCAGCCTCTGACTGAGACTTTGCCGGAACCTTTGTGCATGGCTTCCTGTACGGATAGATATTGAGTCATGTGTAGCGTGGATGAGAGAAGGGTATAAAAATGTTTTTATGAACTTGTGAATAAAAACGTCTGAAAATTTACGAATTTTTATGAATGTTTTTATTAAGAGTTTATTTTACAATAAAGAAAACTATATATAGGACTTAGCCCGCCGAGGCTGTATGCAAAAAGAGAGCATTCGTTTAGAAGGGTTAGTATTACGTTCTCTGGATAAAGAAAACACGCGGGACTTTTATCAGGCCTTGCTGCAGACAGATTTTAAGCTAGAACAACATGATGGTGGCGATCAACATTATTCAGCCAGAGATTCGCAACGGTTGCTCTTTGAAGTATATCCCTGCAAAATGGCAGTAACTCCTCCTTCCCCGGATCTAACGTTTCGCGTTTTACGCAAAAGCATCATTCAAGAAAGAATGCTGGATTACATAGAAGAAATGAAACAAACCGGAGAAAAACTATGGGAATTCCAAGATCCGAATGAACGGAAGATAACTCTTTTCCAAGATGATGATGCTGATGATTACATTACTTTACATTCAATAGGATTGCATTGTTATTCCCTTAATTCTAAAAGAGATTTCTATCAAACCTTATTAAATATTAAAGCAAAAGAAAAGAAAGATAATGAAGGTAAAGTTTATTATAATTTTCCTTTGCCTAATGCAACCTTGGAGTTACATCAATCTCTCCATACAGTTTTACCCGCGCCGCCGACATTGCTCCTCAAAACTTCAAACTTTAATTATTTTACACAGAGGATGAGAGGACGCATCAAAGAAATTAAACAGTTGCCGCATACTCGAGAAGCAGTACTTCATCCATATCCAGAAGGAGAAAAGATCCGTGTTTATGAATCTATTCCAGAACCATCATGGTGGCAGAAGCTTTCCCAATGATTCATCGGAAATAATCTTTTTCTTCAAATTTTCTGGACTGCCTGCTGATGCACGGCAACCGCTCTTCCAGAAGGATCAGCCATGCCTTGGAAGGCTTTACTCCAGCGATAGGCAGTCGGTGTAGAACAAGCAATAGAAGGACCTATTTCCACGGTAAGTGCGGCATCTTTGCTAGGGAAAAATTCTTCAAAAATACTTCTGTAAAAGTATCCTTCTTTAGTTGCCGGAGGCTGTACCGGAAATCGTTCTGCTGCCTTAGCCATCATCTCATCGGAAATTTTTTCTTCTGCATGCGCTTTTAAGGAATCAATCCAG
>JBBSWK010000079.1:0-1266 GCA_038046325.1 Nanobdellota archaeon
TGTAGTATTTAGGAATACTGACACCAGATAATTCAAGGGGTGTTTTGTTTCTTCTTTTAACAAACCTGCTTTCCACAAACCCATGGAAGCGATAGTCAAGAAGGACGAGTTTAATGTATCTATCAATATTGGCTGGTCTCTTAAAGCCTTTAAGAAGTCTTAGCCTTCTTTTGATGATTGAGTTGAATCCTTCTATGATATTGTTGTCTCTTTCCATATCGGGATAATCAAAGTGAGTAAGGATATATTTGAAGTTGTATTTTAAACTGCCAAAAGCTTTCTTCAGTTTTTCATCTTTCTCTTTTGTCATAAATTCTTTAAGTATCTCAAATTGTCTCTCTGCGTCATTTTTGTTGTTGGCGTATAGAATGGTTTCTGCTGTTTCCTTAAAGAACCGTACCGTGCGTTTGAATGCTATCTCAAGCGCCTTCCCTGTATATGCGCGTTTAAAAGGAAGAATTTGTCCAAGTCTAAACTCCTTATGCACCACACAAACCTGGATGGGAATATTGGGAAAATACAGCTTTAGAGCCTTGATAAGTCCTCTATCACCATCTCCATAGAGTCCATGTATCTTAACATCTTTTAGTTTTGGGAGTGTTGATCGGATCAATTTCTCGTATGACTCAAAGGTTTCTTTTTCAGAAATATGGTAAGAAACGATATCAAAGGTAACTGGATCAAAACAAACTAAAAGAACAAAGTTTAATCCTCGATATTTATACCAGACTCCGTCAAAAGCAAGGTATCCTGATCTTTTAGGATGAAAGAGATTATCAATATCATCAAGGGTAGGAAGAGTATCCGCTACAACAATAATAAACTCCAACAGCTTTTGTTTTGAGAGCACATCCTGTTCGTACTGTATTCTTAAGAAATCAATGGTGGTATTCAGCGATAGCGATCTAAGGTATAGAATAACAGAATATTCAATAAAAGAGTTGGTGAATTTGGTTTGAGAAGTATTTTCTGAAAAGAAATGATTATTAATACATCGGTAGGCTTGATAGCTTAAGAGTTTTACTCCGTCTTTGGTCATTTTCTCAACTTTAATTTTGCCACGTCTTTGATACTTTTCCAAATCGCAAACTGGGCAGTGTTGCATATTCTAATTGTACAGAGTCGGTGTGGGGAAATAGAAAAATAGCGGTTTTAGATTGACATGACGGTCTAAACCTTTAACAAGACGCCGTAATTACGTTACCAGCGCCCTTTTTCAACTTCAGCAAGTGTTGCAAGGGCCAGTTCAATTGTCTTTCTGGAGCT
>JBBSWK010000080.1:0-6753 GCA_038046325.1 Nanobdellota archaeon
CCCATTCTTTCTACAAGTTCCATTGTATCCTCCTAGGATATAAATAAGAATTCCTTAAGATATACTTTTAACTGCTTTTCCATCGTACAACATCCACTTTCAACAATAACTTCCCCATCCCTTCTTGGTGTCCTGCGCCAATAACAGCAAGAATTTTCTTCTCCGGATGATCGCGCATCAATTTCACCAGCTGCCGAACCATGTATCTGTCCCGATCAGCAATAATTGTTTTGTAAATGCTGGGATAGTGTTTCTTCATCTGGTTGATGATTTTGGCAATAGTCTGCTGTTCTGGTACTTTGTGGAGATCAAATTCTTCCAGGCCATAATTTTTCATTTGTTTTTTTGGAAAAATAAGTCCTTTTACTATATCTAAAGCAAATCTGCCTTTTTCTTTCCAAGTTAATTCCTTGGAGAAGTTTTTGAGAGTGATGCTGATGGGTTGGTCGATCAAGGCAACTTGCAGTTTTTTGGCATGGGCGATTTCTAACGCGGTTTTCATTTCTGATCCGGGAGAAACACCAACAACTTTCCCTAATTTCTGCTGGATGTACTGTCCGATCCTGACGAAGGCATATCCTTTCACCCCAATCTTTGTAATATCAGAAAGAGAAACCCTATTTTTCTGTTTCTGCATCAAGGCAGCAGCTCTCTGCAGATCAAGCTCAACTGCAATAATCTCGGGCTGGAATTCTTCTACTGCTTTTTTGATTTCCTCAATACTTTGCTTGGCGATGTGCGAGGTTCCGATGATTTTGAGGTTATTCATGGTAATAATATGTCTGGATTCTATATAATATTTATCTTCTTTAGAGCATCGTGGCGTGCGTCGCACCGCCGTTTGTAGCTGAAAATAATCTAAACGCGTTCTATTTTCTCCTCTTAGACTATAGAAAAGTATATAAATTGAGCTTAATTAAATTGGTTTGTACCAGTGAGGTGGTCGTCACATGCTAAAGATGAAGAAAGTTACTGAAACATACGAGTTAAAGGTATTTACCGATGCCGGAGATTATTTTGGAGATATCGAAGACAGCATCGTGTATAATAATAAGGTTTCCGGGTGGAAGATCCGAGCTACCAAGAATTCTTATTTAGCAAGAGTATTGGGCAGCGCAAAGGGAGTCATTGTTCCGCATCAGATGGTAAAAGCGATAGGAGATATTTTTGTCATATCCAAGAGCGCAGCTCCTGCCGGCGGCAGTGTCGAGGAGGGCGAGCAATAAGTGGCTCTTCAGAAGTATGTGCAGGATCTCTTGCACTACCGCTATATTCAAGGGGATCTAGAAGAGTTGGAAGATATTTTTATTGCTGGGTAGTTTTGGTAATTTGTTTTAAGAATGTAAATTTTTTAGTTATGTTAATATTTGAATATACTTTCAAGATTCTCTATAGAAAAAGTTAAATAAGAACCATTTTCTAGGTTATTTCATGCCCGTGGATATTTTTATTTTTTCTGCACAGGAACTTAGTTTTGTGTTTAAACTGGTAGGAGCATTGGTTGCCGGAGTATTGATTGGTCTGGAACGCGAACACCGCGGGAAATCTGCGGGAATAAGCACCTATTCGATGGTCATCGGCGGCTCTTTGATTTTTACTGCACTTTCTATAAGCATGGATCCCAGCTCTCCAACTCGGATTGCAGCGCAGATAGTGTCTGGAATTGGTTTTCTCGGCGCAGGAATGATTTTAGTCAGCCAGGGAGAGAAAGTTAGGAATCTGACTACCGCAGCAGGATTATGGTTTGCCGCAGGGATTGGCATGGCCATAGGTTTTGGTTGGTATTTATTGGCTGGAGTGGCGACGCTCTATTGTGTTTTTGTACCGAGGATACCTCATCTCCGAAAAGATGAACTTGAGAATGGCAACGGTAATAAATAATTCATAGCAGAAATGATTATATAGTTTTAGTTTTCTAGTTTAAATATGGATATTCAAGCTTTTGTAACTCACCCGTTTGTGTCAATAGTATTGTTGGCAGTAGTGATCTTTTTTGTGGTGAAGGCTATTATTAATTCGATCAGGTTATTCTTTTTTGTTCTGGTGGCAGCCCTGATCTTAGTGTTTTTCTTTAACATTTCTTTGTCTGATGTTTTAGGCGTTTTATCTGCGGCACGGGCGCAGGATGGTTTGACGAGCCTATTGTTGTGGAATTTCTGAATAGATTTTGGTAAAATTGAGATTTTGCGCCACATGGCGGTGCGACGCTTTTGTCCCAAAAGCTACGAGTCACCCCGGAGGGGGCGTCCCCCGACTCGCCGCACGCCATGGCGCAAGACGCGACTGGGGTTGCGCCCTACGGGCTGTCGCGTAGGACACGAAGTGGCCGTCTTGCCGCCATGATGGCGTGCAGGAAATTTTAATATTTGTCTTGTCCTCAATAAAACTTATAAACTACGGTCTTACAGGAATAATTATGACTTCATCTATCTGGACAGAAAAGTACCGGCCTACAGAGTTTAAGGATATCAAGGGACAGACCGAAATAGTGCAAAAAATAGAAGCTTTTGTTAAATCAAAAAACATGCCCCATCTGCTATTCTCTGGGCCAGCTGGCGTAGGGAAAACCACGCTTTCTTTAGTGATTGCTCGCGAATTGTTTGGCGAGAATTGGCGGGAAAATACCTTGGAATTGAACGCTTCTGATGAACGAGGCATTGATGTGGTCAGAGTGAAGGTGAAAGATTTTGCTAGAACTAAAGCGATAGGTGATGTGCCGTTTAAGTTGATTTATCTGGATGAGAGTGATGCCTTGACCCGGGAAGCCCAACAGGCTCTCAGAAGAACGATGGAGAATTATACCAAGACCTGTCGATTTATACTTTCGTGCAATTATTCATCTAAAATACTTGATCCGATACAGAGCAGATGCGCTGTATTTAGATTTAAGCCATTGAATAAGGAAGAGATATTTGCTGTGGTAGATAAGATTGCTAAAGAGGAAGGTTTGTCAGTTAATCAAGAAGCCAAAGAGGCTTTGTATGACGTTTGCGACGGTGACGTGCGACGATTGGAGAATATCATGCAAAGCTGTGCAGTGTTGGGAAAAGGAATTAATCCAGAACAAATTTTTTCCATGGCTTCTGTCGCCAAACCAAAAGAAGTGAATGAGGTATTGTCATTGGCAGCTAAAGGAAACTTCCTGGAGTCGCGGAAGAAGCTACTTTCCTTGATGCTGGATTACGGCTTGTCTGGTCTGGATGTGATTAGGCAGATCCAAAAAGAAATATGGAATTTGAAATTAGATGACAAGAAGAAAGTGGAATTGGTCGATAAATGTGGAGAAGTCGAATTCAGGATGGTGGAAGGAAGCGATGAGTATATTCAGTTGGAAAGTTTTCTTGCGTTTGTGATGTTAGTGGGAAGTAGGTAGTTTTACAAAAAGTTTAACGGAAAGTTTTATAACTAATGGATGTTTTATATGAAAAAGAAAATAATTGATATTGAAGCACATGCCTTTTTCAGGTTAATGGAAAGAGGAACTCAGTTTGGACTCAGCTTCGAAGAAACTAAAGAACGTTCCTTCAACGCGGTTAGAAATGGCAAATTATCGGTCAGAAAACACAAATCTAGGAAGGGAAAGACCTACTATCACTATTTTAATGATAATCTTTCCTTTTATGTCATGTGTCAAGAGAGAGAATATGATGATTACATTAAAGTTTTAATAAAAACAGTTATCATTGAAGAAGGAAGAGGATAAGAAATGGTAATAAATAAAAGGGTATGTATGAATTGCAATGTGCCCATGGTTAAAGCTACTGTAAAGTATAAAGGGATGGATTTTGAAGCAAGGCAGTGCCCTCAATGCAAGGAGAAAATCTTTACCGAAGATTTAGCTATGAAAGCAATTACTCAATTAGAAACTAAAAGATTGGAAGAAGAATACATAAAACACCCCATTAAGGTCGGCAACAGCTGGGGGTTGACTTTTCCAAAAGAAATTACTGAAGTGTTTGGTTTAGATCATAAAGAGATGATTTTGAAAATTCATCCCAATGTAGCGAAGGGAAAGATTGAAATATTGTTGGAGTAGGGTTGTGATGCTGGTGGGGAGTAGGTAGTATATTTTATTTAATATAAATTCTTAAAAACTCTTCTTTTTTGTCTAGGATAGAGGTTGTAAGGTGTCAATAGAACTAGTCATTTGGGATTACAATGGAACGTTATCAGATGATCTTCCTCGCATGACTCATGCAGTAAATCTTTTCTTAGCTGAATTTGGTATTTCTCCTGCTACTGATGAAGAAGTTGCCTGCTACGACGGAGATATATGGAGATTTTATCAGGAGCGGAACATAAATTTGCCAAAAGCAGAAATTGGAGCAAGAGTTTTTGAGATCTATTCCAAGCTTTCCGATCCCTTGCGCTTAATGCCTGGAGCAATAGAGGCTCTGGAAAGAATTGATAAGCCGCAGGTTCTCGTTACAAAACATCCAGTTCATCTTACAGAAAGGGAAGTTGATCAGTTAGGGATTAAAAAATATTTTCTTCAAATATATAGTGGAGTGCGTGATAAAACTCCGTTGTTTCAACAGTTATGCAAGGAAAGAAATATTCATCCTTCCAGCGGCGTTGTGGTTGGAGACAGGATAGACGACGTAAAAGAAGGTAAGCTTGCCGGGAATAAAGTTATTGCAGTGCCGGGATATCATCCGAGGCATATTCTAAACCAACATAATCCTGACTACATTGTAGATTATTTGCTGGAAGTTTATGATTGTATCTTTAAGATAAAATAGAGAAAAAAATAAAATCACGAGCTCTGTTTAATTCTCAATTTCTCAGAAATTAATTCCCGATACTTGTAATCAAGCGTCAATTTGAGCTGCTTAGTAGAAACATGTCCCTGAGCTAAGGGTTGTTTTAATTTACAGACGATTTCTGCCAGTCCGTCGTCTAATCTTGCTTCGTTTAATTTTCCGGCAGATTTACATTCCCAAGCTGGATCGTCTAAACTATATGATAAAACATTTCGGACACCAAAGTCTTCTCCTGGCTTGGTTACTTTGGCAGTAGGTGCTCCTGCGCTCTTGACCATAATTTTCAAGGCTACAATGCCTTTTCCAGCGGTGTCTTCTTCCACTGCTGAGATCGTGATGGGAGCTCCAGAAACGAAATAGGTTTTTGCTTCTTTTACATTACACACGCGCTGATCTTGAAGATCTTCTTTTAAACACACTTCAGGGATAAGTAAATAGGTTTGGTAATGATATTCGATGTTAGCGAACCATTCTCGTTCTACTACCCCGGCCACTTCTTTAGCATATTTGGCTTCAGAAGCAAAGCTCATGGTTTCTTCTCCACCATTAGGAACAAGTTCTGAAATTCCTTCTAAAGGCTGCTTGTTTTGTAATTCCCAGGCTTTCATACTAGTAAATTCTTCCTGCGATGGACCAAGTAGTCTTACCGACACTTCGCCAGGCTGCACGGCATATTCTCCTTTATTTTTTAAGGTCAATTCCAAAGGAAAGGTTTCTTCATCAAAGATGCTATAAACGCCAGTTTCTTCTACTCCGAAGGCTTCAAATTGAGCGAGAAGTCCTTGGTTGCCGCCCAGATATGCTCCTTTTGCAGCAGGCTGTTGTTGCTGCTGACAGGCAGTTAGAAGTACTAAAGCGATGATAAGCGTAGGAATAAGGAATTTTCTCATGTCACAACCTCTTTTTGATAATAATAGTTATTTAATGAAGAAGGGTATTTAAATTTTACGAGAGCAGGGGTTAAAAAATAGAATAATTGTCGTTTTTACTGCGGCGTCTTCACTATCCGTACAGACTTCTGAATGGAATCCATGTAAGCATAATCTAAATCAATCAATAACGGCGTTTCAAAGGCAGATGATCCAGGTATATCAAAGGTGCAGATGATCTTTCCTTGGCCGTTGCTCAGCCTTACAAATCCGTCCTGCGGCTTGCAGTTGACTTTCCCGCCGCCAGTCATTTCGACATTATATTGAACTCGATCAAGATCTTGATATTCGATGGAGGCTTGCCCACAGTTGTTGATGTTGGCAAATGGGCTTAATACTCGCCCAGTGTTAAGATTTTTGACATTGATTTCAAAGATCGCTCTGCTGCCGACCATATCTACGCCTACATAGGTTACACCCACTGGGCCGCCCTGTCCGCCACCCATAGGCACATCTTTCGGCCGGCAGGTCTTCTGCTCTGCGGAAACTTGATAGAATAATGGATCGACGCAGACCGATGGATTAGCGATAGTGTGATAATGATAACAGGAAAGGAAGTTTAAGGTTGGGTTGTAATCAGGAACACTTAAGGGAAGATTGATGCTGGATTCAAATTCTAGGATATTGCTGCTTCCTTCCGTGTTGTAGAGATTCTTTCCTTCTAACACGCCAACACTTTCGGCACAGGATCTTGGCCCAAAGAAGCTGCCAGAGATGATGTTTCGATCAAAACCAGTCACATGTACAAAACAATCTTGTGCTTTTAAGTCGTAACTTCCTTTGTTCTTGACTTCAACTAAGGCGATTAAATCGCTTTGATCGTACAGTATGGAAGGGGGAGAATCTTGAATAAGTTGCAATTGTACACCTTGCGTTCCGGTCTTGACTTGTTGTAGGGCAGTAGCTGTGTCTAAGGGAGTTTCTCCTGCGCCCGGTTTTGGTTTACAGGAGACTAAAAATAAGGCTATGAGAATAACCAATAGTAAGGTAAACACGCTCTTTTTCATTTAGTTAATTAAATAAATAATCTATATAAGGTTTTTGGTAACTGTCTTTATGCG
>JBBSWK010000081.1:0-9569 GCA_038046325.1 Nanobdellota archaeon
ATGAAAATAAGAAAGAGCTTACCGTGGAAAATGTGCGCGGCTTTTCCAGATTTCACCCACGCTGTGGAACGTCATTCCTCTTTTTGATATTAATACTATCAATAGCCACATTTAGTTTTTTATCCGGGCCTATTTGGGTTAAGTTAGGAGGCAGGTTATTGTTATTACCGGTTATTTCAGGGATAGGGTATGAATTAATTAAGCTGAGCGGCAAATATGGAAGCAATCATTTTGTAAAAGCAGTTACAGAACCAGGCTTGTGGCTGCAGCGAATTACGACGAAAGAACCGACTGATAGACAAATCGAAGTAGGAATTGCTTCCTTGAAGGCGGTGTTGAAGTGAGTAAAGAGCAGGAAATTGCGCATGACGCCTTAGTTAAGCGATTGGAAAATTATTTACGACGTTCCGGCCAATATTATATAGTTCAAACCAATGTACCTTATTATGAGGGTAGCATAACAAAAGGTGAAATAGATATCTTAGCCATCAATCATGATCATTTTGATTTTTACGAAGTGAAAGGAAGCCCTGAACGGAGTAGTTTTCAGAAAGCTGTCGATCAGCTGCGCGTAGCGAGGCTTTATTTTAGCCAAAAAGGAAATGATTACATTTATACTTCTCATTACGAAATAGAGCCCTTAGATGCAGTTGTAGAGCGGTTACATCGGAAGATGAGACATAAAAAGAAAGAACGATAAACTCTTCAGCTTATGCAGCTGACATGATTCTCTTTGCTGATCCTGATAACGTTGTTCACGAAACTTTCAATCTTAGTTTCATGGGAAACAATAATGGTCTGCCTCACCTGCAATTTCTCCAGCACTTCCCGCACTTTATCCAGCTGTTCAATGCTGAAGCCGTCGGTAGGCTCGTCCAATATGAGCAGGTCTTTCGTATTGATAGTATGGATCATAGTGTTGATGACTTTGTTTAAGGCTAGCCGATAGGCTAAAGCTGCCGAAGTTTTTTCTCCGCCGCTTAAATCACTGAAGACAATTTCGTATCCATTCTGCATAATTACTGGGGCGAAAGAATCGTCCAGCCTGGAGAAGATGTTTACATCTTCAATCAACACCGAGAACCATTCCTGGAAGAGCTGGTCAAAATGGTGGTGGATGCTGATCATGACCTGTTTTTCGATAGTATAGGTTAAAGGAAGGAAGTACTCTTCTAACCAGAAGTATACTTCCTGCATGCGCATCATTTTTTCTTTTTCCTTATTAAGAAATTGTATTTTTTCCTCTATCTCCAGAATATGCCGCCTAATACTCTCTGATTGGGTTTGCAGCTGGGCTATTTTTATGGCAGTTTGTTTTTCTTGCTCGATAAGTTCAGAGAAAATCTTCTTTTGGGCAGCAATACTAGCAGTTAGGTCGTTCTTTTGGCTCAGGAGCAGCTGCAGTTCTTCTTTCTTTCTCTGCAATTGCATTTTCTTGAATGTATACTGCTGTTCTTGGTGCTGCAACTCTTGAAGATTTTTCTGTAATAATTCTGAATACAGCAGCCCTTGCAATAATTTCTGTTTTTCAACAATAGAATGGGTTAATTTTTCTATCTTCTGGACATAGGATACGTTTTGCTGTTGCTGCATCAGGCTATTATTTTCCTGCACTAAGCGGCGGAGCTGGTCTTTTTTTTCCAGCATCCATTCTTCTTTTTTCTTCAATTGCTGCAATTCTGCAGTTACCTTAGCCAGCTGGTTTTCTTTGCCGAAGATGTCCAAGATATTTTTTTCCAGCAATTCTTTTTGAGTGATAATCTCTTTTTTCTTTTGCTCTAGTTCTTTCAAAATTGATTGTGCCTTGTTGATCTTGGTTTGTTCTTGAGTCAAGATTTTATGCTTATGTTCTGCTGAAACTTCTTGTAAGCAGGTTGGACAATTTTCTAAATCCAGCATAGTGAGCTGTACTTCCGCTGATTGTTCGAGGAGAGTTTTGTTCTTTACTACTACTCCGATGGTTTTTTCCAATAACTGGTCTATTTCTGTCTTTTTTTCCAGCAGCTCTTTTTTTGTAGACACTTGTTCAAGCAGTTCCTGTTTCTTCTTTTCATAGTCAGGGATGGAAGCAGTCTCTTTGCCAGTTCTGGTAATCTCTTCTTGGGTTATGATGATAATGTTCTGAATATTTTTGATCTTGTTTTCTAATTCATTTTTTTCTTTCAAGAGCTGTTCTTTTTCTTTCTCTTCTTGGCGCAGTTCTGCATGGCACTGTTCAGAGGTTACGGCCAGTTCTTTGGGGAGAGAAAGCTCTTCTATCTTTAATTCTAGGCTTTTTTTCTTTTGCAGAAGCTGCTCCAGATTGGCGATGATCTCTTTTTCTAAAAGTAGAGTGGTGTTCAATTCCTGTTGTGACTGAAGATATTCTTTTTGCCGCAGTTCTATAGCTTCAATTTCCTGCTGCTGTTCCTGGCGTTTTTTTTGTAAAATCTGCAGAACCGGAGTAGTTTCCTGAATGGAGGAATCTATTTTCTTCTTTTCTTCTTCCTGCTGCGACGCTAGCTGGGTGTATTCTGAAAGAGGCTCGATTTTGGTGTTGAGCACGGCAAGGTCAGTGCGCATTTTTTTAAGATAGATTTGCATATTTTCCCGGATGATTTTGTATTTGTCGATGTTGAAGATTTTTCTGAGCACGTCTAAGCGGGTCTCGTTGCTCTCCTGAAGTATGAGTTTCATCTCTTCTTGAGGTGTATAGACAGTATAGCGAAAAATGTAATTCTTATTTTTGCTAAGCAGGTCTTCCGGATATCCCAGTAAAGTAAGGATTTCTGCTTTCAGTTCTACGGGCATGAGTTCTTTCTTAGTGTTATTGTAGATGATATGCCCGGGCAGCTGTTTGATGGTGTCTTTTTCTTTCTTGAGGTGGCGCTGGATGGTTATGGTTTGGTTGTTGATGGAGAGTGATAGTTCCACCATCCCCTTGGCAGCTCCTTTTCTGAGTAGAGATTCTGCGGGCAGCTCTGGCCTGGAAGAGCCGAAGAGAGCAAATTCGATGGCTAGGAGAATAGTTGATTTTCCTGAACCAATGTCGCCGGAGAGAAGAATGGCCCCTTCTGGAAACGCGATGGTTTCATCTAAATAGGAGCGTATATTCTGGAGGCGCAGCTGCTGGAGAAGCATGGTAGTTTTAGAGATGGTTTTATTAAATAGATTGTTGTGGTCAGTTATATCTTATAGAACTGATAATGCTGCCTGCATCTCGGCGCGTAATCTTCTTTTCCGCCTACAAGGACGGTCGGTGAATGGTAAGGCGCTACTTTTCCTTCGATGAAGCGTTGCACTCTGGATGCCTTTCTTCCACATTTTTCTTCTTCTTCTTCTTCTTTCTCTTTAAAATTACAGATAGCCGTATATATAGCGATGGAATCAGCTACCGCGAGAAGATGGCTCATGTTCTTGTTGTTATCTCTAAAAGGGAAATATTCATCGCGGAAATCTTTTAGCAAGCCGCCAGCAACAACTATTTTTCCTGAATTGACATACTCGTCGCAAAGTGCAACGATATCGCTATCGAAGAATTGTATCTCATCGATACCTATGACGGTTGCTTTTGGATCGGTCTTTTCTCTCAATTGGGCAGCGGAACTGACGTAGGTAGCCGGCATCTTAAACCCGTCATGGGAACTGACATGATCTTGCCCGTATCTTTCGTCAATGGAATGATTGAACAATTGAAATTTATGATTGACCCGGTAGCGGCCCATGCGCCTATTCAGCTCAGTGCTCTTGCCACTGAACATAGTTCCGACAATCAATTCTAACTTTGCCTCTTTCTTCGCCATAAGAAGCTGACGAAAGAAGTCATTTAAATAATTTTATAATTCTTAGAAAGTGGTTAAAGAGCCCGAAAATCTGAGCCCCTAAACACCTCTTTTCCCTAAGGGAATGTAATTAGGAGGAGGTTGGGATTAATAAGGGTTGCGGATTTATTTTGGAAATATTTAATAATGGATTTCTTTTTAATCTAATATGAAAGATTTAATTTTATGGTTTGGGATAATCTTGGTATTTATTTTTGATTTTCTTGCTTATTATTTTTACTATAAATCATTAAGATACTGGCATAAAAAAGATTTTTTTGATTATTTAGGGTGGGGAATTTTGACCTTATTATCACATCCAAAAAAGATAAAATCCTTGCCGCAACCAGGAAGAAAATATGCTGGATTAGCGGTTAAATTTTACTCATTAATGTTAATTACTTTTGGAATTACTTTAATTACATATTTTCTATTATCCCTCATAGATAAATATTTATAGTTCAATTTCTTCTAAACCTTAAATGAATACTGGTCAGTTAATTGGATCAACAATTGAAATAGTACTATTTCTTCTTTTTGTTATCTATCTCTGGTATCTTCATTTTAATCAAAATTCTGAAGCGGTTAAATCATTAAGAAGACTTCCAGTCACAAGAGTAATGTTCAAGTATAAATATTCATTTATTGTGTTTAGTATCCTTATTCTTATCAAAGTTTTAATTGATATTTTTAGTTTACTAAGTAAACTTTAAACTCATTCCCTATTCCCCTTCTCAAAATACTTATAGATCGGCTGCTGATCTTTGACATCTTTCTCATTATTAGCTTGTCGAGCCAGCATGAAGAAGAAATCACTAAGACGATTCACATAAATCATCAAGTCAGGGCTGATATCAATCACTCCTTTCGCTTTTACTAATTCTCGTTCAGATCTCCGAGTTATTGCCCGGCACAAATGCAAAAAGGCACTAGCCTGTGTCCCACCAGGCAAAATGAATTTAGTAGGAATTCCAATTCTTTCTTCAATCCGATCAATAGCTCCTTCAATCTCTTTGGCGTGTGTCTCAGTGATCCGTGGCACGGCATTTTTTCCCAAGGCGCTTCCAGCTAAATCTGCGCCAACCTGAAATAAGTCATGCTGAATTTTAGTCAGCACTTCAACAAGTTCTTTATCACTCACCATAGAAAGAGTAACGCCAATGACCGAATTCAATTCATCCACTGCGCCCAGAGCTTCGATTCGAGGGTCATCTTTCTGGATCATCCCGCAGCCGAAGAATGCGGTCGTACCTTTATCACCTACTTTTGTATATACCTTCATCTCTTTTTCTCTCTTATTTATTCTTCAATGTTTCCTATATTAATAACTTGATCTTCATAACTTCCATCACGATAGATGGTAATCCCTTTGCATTTTGCTTTCCAGGCTAACATATAGGCATTTTCTACATCTTTGATTGATGCAGTCCTGGGAAAATTGATGGTCTTGGAGATGGAATTGTCAACATGCTTCTGCAAGGTTGACTGCATCTTGATGTGCCATTCAGGATCGATGTCCTGAGCGGTAATAAATATGTCGCGCACATCTTTGGGAATTTCTTTGCAGTTTTGAATGCTCCCTTCGCGGGCGATCTTAGAGATCAATTCCGGTGAATAAAATCCGCGTTCTTTACCGATTTTTTCAAAGGTTTTGTTAAGATATACTAAGTTAGTATCTCCCATCACTGCTTTGTGGAAGGAAATGGCGAAGAATGGTTCGCATCCCGAGGAAGCGTCAGCGAGAATGCTGATCGTTCCAGTAGGAGATATGGAGACGCAGGTCATGTTGCGCATTTTTCGTTCTGCTTTGTGATGATCAGAGTCCTTCCAGGCAGGACAGGCGCCGCGCGTTTCTGCTAATTCTGAAGACATTTGATATGCTGTAGTCTTGATGAAATGCATCAGTTTGTCCGCAAATTCTAAAGCCGGTTCTGAATCATATTTTATTTTCAGTTTACTCAACAGGTCAGCAAAACCCATTACGCCTAGGCCGAACTTCCTGGTGCGTTTGGTTTCTTCTTCTATCTTTTTAGTTGGATAAGAATTCATGTCAATGACATTGTCTAAGAAATGAACGGCAGTGCGGATGACTTTTTCTAATTCCAACCAGTTAAGATCATTTTTCTCAAGGTCAATAAACTTGTTTAAGTTCAATGAGCCTAGAACAATTCCTTCATGCGGCAGCAAGGGAGCTTCACCGCATTGGTTAGTAGTTTCAATTTCTCCCAGATGTTTTCCGGGATGCTTGCGGTTGATTTCATCGATGAACAATAGTCCAGGATCGCCGTTTTTCCAGGCATTCTGAATGATCATGGCAAAAACATCCCTCGCTTTCATTCTGCCAACATATTTTTCGGTCTTGGGATTGGTAAGATAATATTCCCGGTCTTCTTCTACTGCTTTCATGAAGCGATCGGTAACGGCAACGGAAAGGTTGAAATTTTTGAGTCTTCCCGTACCGCGCTTGGCTTCAATAAACCTGATGATGTCAGAATGATCTACTCGTAATACCGCCATGTTCGCTCCCGGGCGGATGCCGCCCTGTTTTATAGCTTCCAGAGCTTTATCGTATACTTTCATGAAGGCTACCGGGCCAGCGGCAACTCCAACATTAGAACGGACGAAGTCGCCTTTGCTTCTCAATCTGGAGAAAGAAAATCCTGTTCCCGAGCCGCGCTGATGAATTAACGCTGCATCTTTTAATGCGCCGAAAATGCCGCTGATGTTGTCTTCTACTGGAAGCACGAAACAAGAACTTAATTGCTGGGTAATGGTTGCAGCATTCATCAAGGTCGGCGAGTTAGGCAGGAATTTTAATTCGGCCATCAAAGAATAGAATTCCTCTTCGGTCTTTTTGGTCTCTTCCTTGCTGGCGCCATAATATTTATCAGCGATGGCAATGTTTTTAGCCACCCGCTGCAGCATCCCTTTAGGGGTTTCGATGACCATCCCTTCTGGATTTCTGACCAGATATCTGCGCTCCAAGACCTTTAAGGCCTCATCGGAGAAGCTGAGATTAGAGTCTTCATTTTCTTTGCCAATAATTAAGGCGCGTCTTTCTCGTTCTTGATCTTTCTGATGGCGGAAGAGAATGAATGCTTTGGCAGTCCTGGCGTGTCCTTCTTCGATCAAAGTCTTTTCTACTAAATCCTGGACATTGTCGACGGTCGGCTTGTCTTTGAATTTTTTCTGCAAGAGTTCAAGAACTTTTAATGCTAAACTATGGGCAAGGTTTCTGTCCTTTCCGCCTACTGATTCAGCCGCTTGGAAGATAGCATCTTCTATTTTGGTAAGGTCGAAATCGTCTATTCTACCATCTCGCTTAATGATGCTTTTGATGCTGGTGAGCTGTTCTTGGGACATGGACGATTAGAAGGGGATGGGATATTAAAAGATTTGGGTTGGGAATTTATTTCAGTCTTTTTCTCTTTTGATTTTCAGATTCTTGTAAATAGTTTTCTGGAGTTATGATGCTTTCGTTAGATTCAAGTTCCAGCTTCTTTCGCGCATCTCCGGCTATCTTTCCTCCTTTTTGGGCAGCAGTTTTGTTCTCAGAAAAACCTAGCGCATTTCTATTTCTGGCTATTTTGGTGGTAGATGCTTCCCCCAGCATGGTAAAGATTAATTCTAGATCATTCATGTGATCACGCAAATTTTCTTTTTTAAGTGCTTTAAAGTTTTTATATTCATCAACAGTCTTTCCAAAAGTTGCTTTGCTGATTTCGTTGGTGAGAATTGCATACTCCTCTTCTTCTTTGACATCCCTCTTTTTCCACTCGTCAGTTAACTCCTGTCGTACGGCAATGCCTCTGACACGCTTCTCAATCCAATCCTCAGAATAGCCCTTTTGCTTATATAATTCTTTCATTCTTGCTTGGGCAAGCTCTGGATTTTGTATCTCTTCAACACGCTCATAGCCTACCTGCGCCAACCATTGCTTGAAAGGCTCAGCTTTCGGTGATGGAATTGATTGGATAATTCGGAACATATCCTTGGTATTAGCACAGTCTGTAGCATAAAATTTGCCATCGTTAGAGGGTAATTTCAGTTGTAAACAAAGTGTTAACAACTGGTTTTCTCTTCCTTTTAATACTCCCCAATATTGTCTTGGACTAGGGCTGTCTGTTAAAGCTCCAGTAACATCCACTACAGAAAAATACCATTCGTTATTGTGCCAAAGCCTTCTTATTTTCTTATCCTGAAATACCACTAAAGCATTTTGTTTGTTCATTATTTGGCCCCCATTAGAATACTCAATATCGGAGAAGGTTTATATATCTTAGCTGGACTTGTCCAGTGCGTCCAGTGGCTATACAAAATATCCTAATAGAGCTTTAATCTTCAAAATTTGTCAGAATGAGATTGTTTTAAGATTTGTCTAGTGGTTTGGGGGATTAAGATTTTTTTCGTTTCCTAATGTTTTCTAAAGTCTTGTTGCCTTTAATGGTAGGATAAAGGTAAGTGGAAGGCTTTCCATTAGCAGGATCTTTGTCGATTCGTTCAATCTTTATTTCTTCAGAATCTTCTAGATCTTGCAGATGAGCTTTTAGGCTGTTAGGATTGGTGCCCACTTTGTAATTTAAAGTATTGGGATGAACCCCTGGATTTTCTTTGACATGCCATAATATTTTTTCTTTTATCTCATAAGAAGGCCTTTTCTTCATATTACGATATTGTAGGAAGCTTTAAATATATCTAATTAACAATATTGTAAGTAGTGAGGAAAAATTGCGAAGTCATCTAGGAAATAAAAAATGAAAATATCAACCCCTACACAACTGCGAGAATACTATCAACAGACGGAAATTGCTGAAGAATATATAGCTAAGCGTTTCAGCGAACCGTTAAACATAGTCGAACACCAACGTCAAGTCAAGCTAATAAACAAAATAATTGCGGAAAGGGGCATAAAAAATATTTTAGAGTTTGCCCCAGGGCCTGCACGTCTCACCATTGATTTAGAAGCGACGGACGGTACAAGCATCGATTTCAGCGAGAAGATGATTTCCATAGCTAAACAGCGGATGGGAGTCGTGGGAAAGAAATGGAATTTTATTAAAGGTGATATTTTAACTATAAAATTAAAAGAAAAATATGATTTGCTCTTTTGCATCCGTTTCATTCTGCATTTCCAACAGGAAGAAAGAGAAATAATCTACCAGCAGGCTAGGAGTGCTCTTTGCAAGGGCGGGTATCTAGTATTTGAAGCACTGAATAAAAAGAAAGTAGAAAGAATAAGGAATATACTTGGAAGGAAAAATTATCATATTTATGACAAACTCTATACTAGGCAAGAATTAGAAAAAGAAGTAGAAAGGAATGGATTCAAGGTTCTGCAGACTTATCCTATACTTAACAATTTCTGGTGTCAAGCGATATTATCGAGACCTTGCAAAATGCTGGGGATGAAAAGTGCTTCTGTTAAGATAATCAACTTACTTGAAAAAATACCGTCGAGTCAACCATACGAATGGATTGTGCTATGCCAAAAAAAATGAAAATAACTTATTATGTGCAGCAGTATCGCCCAGAATACGAAGCGGTTTCAAAAGAAGTACATTTACTAAATGAGTACTTCTCACAAACACACGTCACCAGAATCCATAATTTGCATCTTGATAATTTATTCGAATACTCTTACAATAGAAAGATGATATCCTATCATTTTTGTTATTATCCAGTACTGTTTCCTTTTACCTATTGGGCAAGTAAAAAAAGTGATATTAATCATATTTACACTTCGTTAGGAGATCTTCCATACTTAAATAT